>NZ_JAGMUE010000116.1:17017-30173 GCF_019049165.1 Streptomyces sp. AC627_RSS907 | reverse complement strand
GCACTGACCCGCACCCTGGCTGAGATCATCGAACGCCTGCTGCCCGCACGCCGTCATCGGACCTGCCCCAGAGTGATCAAACGCAAGATGTCGAACTGGCCACTCAAACGGGCCGAGCACCGCAACCGGACACCACCCGCACCGGACACCACGACCATCACCCGACAAGACACAAACTAAGTCACCGGCATTGGGGCTAGCCGGCCCGGGCGCTCCCGGAGCCCCCGGCGGACTCCCAGTCGGCCAGCGGGACCACGTCCTTCAGGAAGCCGCGCACGCCGAGGAACTGGGACAGGTGCTCCCGGTGCTCCTCGCACGCGATCCACGTCTTGCGGCGCTCCGGCGTGTGGATCTTCGGGTTGTTCCACGCCAGCACCCACACCGCGGCGGCGCGGCAGCCCTTGGCGGAGCAGGTGGGGGTGGTCTCGTCACTCACAGGTTCGTCTCACAACCGCTCACAACTGCGGAAACAACTACGGAACAACCGCGGGAAAAGGCGACGCCGAGCAGCCACGGGGGGAGCTGCCCGGCGTCGGTCCGTCGCTCCGACGGGGGATGCGGAGCGCGTACGAAGTATGTCACGGGTCACCCATCGCCCGGCACCGGAACAACATGATTCATCTGAGCATTTCTTCGACCTGGCGCGGAATCGACGCCCGCCCCGACGAGAGCTCCGTGATCACGCAGGAGCGTGCGGCTCACCCGCCGCGCTCCGCGCCGGATCGGACACGGCGCCCTCCGGGACGGATTCCGCGGAACCGTCCCCGGCACGCGACGGCATGATCATCGGGCGCGTCGGCACCGTCACGAAAGTCGACGGCAGGGACGTCGCGTTCTCGCGTCCGGCGTTCGCGATCACGACGGCGATGTAGGGCAGGACCACCCCGAGGACCAGGGCCACGATCGCGACGTACCGTTCCACGTTCCACAGGCAGGCCGCGAGGACCACCGACACCGTACGGATCGACATCGAGACGATGTACCGGCGCTGCCGCGCGCGGACGTCGTCATGGAGGCCCGCCCGGGCCCCGGTGATCCGGAACACCTCGGCATTGCCGCCGGCACTCAGCTTCCGCATCTGGTTCCACCATCCGCCCGCATCGGACTCTCCCCGCCCCGCTTCCGTCCGCGGCCGCTCGGGGACTCCGGTCCCGGACAACACTCCACGTTACGCCGCTCCTGCGCCGCCTACGAGACCGGGGTCCCCGCACTGCGCGCACACGGTCTGCGTCGCACCGCGCGGGCCGGTACCCCGTTCGGCCGAACCCGGCATGCGCCATTCGCGGTACGGCCCGAAACTGGCTCCAATGCTCGCGTAAGCCGTATGAGGAGGCAGCCATGGGCTGGTTGTGGGCGATCATCGTAGGTTTCGTGCTCGGTCTGATCGCCAAGGCGGTCATCCCGGGGAAGCAGCACAGCCCCCTGTGGCTGACCACCATCTTCGGCATGCTCGGTGCCATCGCCGGCAACGCGATCGCACGGGCGGCAGGCGTGGACGCGACCGCCGGCATCGACTGGTGGCGGCACGTCTTCCAGCTGGTGGCCGCGATCATCATCGTGGCCGTCGGCGACGCGGTCTACATGGCCGTACGGGGCAACAGGCGACGCGAACGGGCCTGACGGCCCCCGGACCGACGGCGAAGGGGGCGGGCGTCCGGCAGCCGCACGGCCCCGGAGACCCGCCCCTTCCGCGTGCGCTCAGGCTCTGACGAGCTCCACCGCGGCCAGGTTCTTCTTGCCGCGGCGCAGCACCAGCCAGCGCCCGTGCAGCAGGTCCGCCTCGGCGGGGACCGCGTCCTCGCCGGCGACCTTGGTGTTGTTCACGTAGGCGCCGCCCTCCTTCACCGTGCGGCGTGCGGCGGACTTGCTGGCCACCAGGCCGACCTCGGCGAACAGGTCGACGACCGGGCCGAGCTCGGTGACCTTGACGTGCGGCACCTCGCCGAGGGCCGCGGCCAGCGTCTTCTCGTCCAGCTCCGCGAGGTCGCCCTGGCCGAAGAGGGCCCTGGACGCGGCGATCACCGCGGCCGTCTGGCCGGCGCCGTGCACCAGCGTCGTCAGCTCCTCCGCCAGCGCGCGCTGCGCGGCCCGGGCCTGCGGACGCTCCTCGGTCTGCCGCTCCAGCTCCTCCAGCTCCTCGCGGGACCGGAAGGAGAGGATGCGCATGTACGTCGAGACGTCCCGGTCGTCCACGTTCAGCCAGAACTGGTAGAACGCGTACGGCGTCGTCATCTCCGGGTCGAGCCAGACGGCGCCGCCCTCCGTCTTGCCGAACTTGGTGCCGTCCGCCTTGGTCATCAGCGGCGTCGCGTAGGCGTGCACGTCGGCGTCCGGCTCCAGCCGGTGCAGCAGGTCGAGGCCGGCCGTGAGGTTGCCCCACTGGTCGCTGCCGCCCTGCTGCATCGTGCAGCCGTACCTCCGGTAGAGCTGGAGGAAGTCCATCGCCTGGAGCAGCTGGTAGCTGAACTCCGTGTAGCTGATGCCCTCGGAGGACTCCAGGCGCCGGGCGACGGAGTCCTTGGTCAGCATCTTGTTGACGCGGAAGTGCTTGCCGATGTCCCGCAGGAACTCGATCGCGGAGAGGCCGGCGGTCCAGTCGAGGTTGTTGACCATCACGGCCGCGTTCTCGCCCTCGAAGGACAGGAACGGCTCGATCTGGCCGCGCAGCCGCTCGACCCAGCCCGCGACGGTCTCCGGCGAGTTCAGCGTGCGCTCCGCGGTCGGGCGCGGGTCGCCGATCTGACCCGTCGCGCCGCCGACCAGCGCCAGCGGCCGGTGGCCGGCCTGCTGGAGCCGGCGCACGGTGAGCACCTGTACCAGGTGCCCCACGTGCAGGGACGGCGCGGTCGGGTCGAAACCGCAATAGAACGTGACGGGACCGTCCGCGAGCGCCTTGCGCAAAGCGTCCTCGTCAGTGGACTGGGCGAACAGCCCGCGCCACTTCAGCTCGTCGACGATGTCCGTCACGGTTCTCGTGTCTCCTACGTGCTCATGATCTTCGGGCAGTCGGGTGACAGCCGACTACGAGGTTATACGCCCTGACTGACGGAGCTCATATTGAAATCCGGGACGCGCAGCGCCGGCATCGCCGCCCTGGTGAACCAGTCGCCCCACTCCCGGGGCAGCGTCTTCTCGGTGCGCCCGGCCTCCGTGGCCCGGCCCAGCAGGTCCACCGGCGACTCGTTGAACCGGAAGTTGTTCACCTCGCCGACGACCTCGCCGTCCTCGACGAGGTAGACGCCGTCCCGGGTCAGCCCGGTCAGCAGCAGCGTCGCCGGGTCGACCTCGCGGATGTACCACAGGCAGGTCAGCAGCAGGCCGCGTCCGGTGCCGGCGACCATCTCCTCCAGCGAGCGGCCGGTGCCGCCGTCCAGGACGAGGTTGTCGATCGCCGGGGCCACCGGCAGCCCGGTCAGTGAGGCGCTGTGCCGCGTGGTCGTCAGCCGGTGCAGCTCACCCGCGCGGATCCAGTCGGTCGCGGCCACCGGCAGCCCGTTGTCGAACACCGACTGGTCACCGCCGGAGGAGTGCGCGATCACGAACGGCGCGCTCTCCAGACCCGGCTCGTGCGGGTCGCTGCGCAGGGTCAGCGGCAGCTCGCCGAGCCGCTCGCCGACGCGCGTGCCACCGCCCGGCTTCGAGAAGACCGTACGCCCCTCGGCCGCGTCCCGCCCCGAGGCCGACCACAGCTGGTAGATCAGCAGGTCCGCGACCGCGGTCGGCGGCAGCAGCGT
This sequence comes from Streptomyces sp. AC627_RSS907, assembly GCF_019049165.1. Lineage (NCBI taxonomy): Bacteria > Bacillati > Actinomycetota > Actinomycetes > Kitasatosporales > Streptomycetaceae > Streptomyces > Streptomyces sp. AC627_RSS907. Next base: position 26,439 of record NZ_JAGMUE010000116.1, on the reverse strand, counting down.
CTCGTACCGGCCCGCGGGCAGCTCCACCCGCCGCTCCGCCCAGCCGAGGCGCACGGCCAGCTCGGCGTCGAGCGCCGCCGGGTCGACGTCCTTGAAGTCCCGGGTGGAACGCCCCGCCCACGCCGACCGGCTGCGGTCCGGCGACTTGGCGTTCAGCTCCAGCGTCCCGTTCGGCTGGTCGTGCCGCAGCCGCAGACCCGTGGACGTGCCCACGTAGGTCGACGTCATCTCGTGGTTGGCGAAGCCGTACAGCTCCCGTCCGCCCGTACGCGCGCGTGCGAACGCCTCCCCGAGGGCCGGCGCGAAGTCGGCGAACACGGCCGACGACGTCTCGGCGGGCGCGTCGGTGAAGTCGGGAGAGGCGGGGACACCCGTGACCAGCGGCTGGGCGTCCTCGGCCGGTCCGGCGCCGCGCGCGGCGGCCTCGGCGGCGCGCACCAGGGGCTCCAGCTCGTCCGCGGTCACGGCCGAGCGCGAGACGACGCCGGACGCCGTGCCCTCCCGGCCGTCGACGGTGGCGACGACGGTGAGCGTGCGCCCGCGCGTGACGCCGTTGGTGGTGAGCGCGTTGCCCGCCCAGCGCAGGTTGGCGGTGGACTCCTCGTCGGCGATGACCACGCAGCCGTCCGCCCGGGACAGCTCCAGCGCCCGCTCGACGATCTCGTGCGGCTTGTTCGTGCGCGCGCTCATCGACCCGCCTCCTGCGTCGTGTTGAGGATGTTGACTCCCTTGAAGAGGGCGGACGGGCAGCCGTGGGAGACGGCCGCCACCTGTCCCGGCTGGGCCTTGCCGCAGTTGAAGGCACCGCCCAGGACATACGTCTGCGGGCCGCCGACGGCCGCCATGGACCCCCAGAAGTCGGTGGTCGTCGCCTGGTAGGCCACGTCCCGAAGCTGCCCGGCGAGCCGCCCGTTCTCGATCCGGAAGAACCGCTGCCCGGTGAACTGGAAGTTGTAGCGCTGCATGTCGATGGACCAGGACCGGTCCCCGACGACGTAGATGCCCCGCTCCACGCCCCCGATCAGATCCTCCGTCGACAGCCCGCCGGGATCCGGCCGCAGCGACACGTTGGCCATGCGCTGCACGGGCACGTGTGCGGGGGAGTCGGCGTAGGCGCATCCGTTGGACCGCTCGAACCCGGTGAGCTTCGCGATCCGCCGGTCGAGCTGGTAGCCGACCAGCGTGCCCTCCTTGACCAGGTCCCAGGACTGCCCCTCGACGCCCTCGTCGTCGTACCCGATGGTCGCGAGGCCGTGCTCGGCGGTGCGGTCGCCGGTGACGTTCATCAGCTCCGAGCCGTACCGCAGCGTGCCGAGCCGGTCGAAGGTGGCGAAGGAGGTCCCGGCGTACGCGGCTTCGTAGCCGAGCGCCCGGTCCAGCTCCGTCGCGTGCCCGATGGACTCGTGGATGGTCAGCCACAGGTTCGACGGGTCCACGACCAGGTCGTACAGCCCCGCCTCGACGCTCGGCGCGCGCATCTTCTCGGCCAGCAGCCCGGGGATCTCGGCCAGCTCGGCGTCCCAGTCCCAGCCGGTGCCGGTCAGGTACTCCCAGCCGCGCCCGGCGGGCGGCGCGAGGGTGCGCATGGAGTCGAACTCGCCGCTGGAGTCGTCCACCGACACGGCGGTGAGCACGGGATGCAGCCGCACCCGCTGCTGCGTGGTCACGGTCCCCGCGGTGTCGGCGTAGAACTTGTTCTCGTGCACGGTGAGCAGCGAGGCGTCCACGTGGTCGACCCCGTCGGCCGCCAGCAGCCGCGCGCTCCAGTCGGCCAGCAGGGCCGACTTCTCCTCGGCGGGCACGGTGAACGGATCGATCTCGTACGACGAGATCCACGTCCGGTCGGCGTGCACGGGCTCGTCGGCCAGCTCCACCCGCTCGTCGGACCCGGCGGCCCTGATCACCTGCGCCGACAGCTTCGCCATCGCCACGGCCTGCGAGGCGACCCTGGCGGCGGCGTCCATCGTCAGGTCCACCCCGGAGGCGAAACCCCACGTGCCGCCGTGCACCACGCGCACCGCGTACCCGAGGTCGGTGGTGTCCGAGGAACCGGCGGGCCTGGCGTCCCTGAGGCGCCAGGAGGCGTTGCGCACCCGCTCCAGCCGGAAGTCGGCGTGCTCGGCACCGAGCGCCCGCGCCCGGGCGAGAGCGGCGTCGGCGAGGGCGCGTAGGGGGAGTGCCGTGAAGGCTTCGTCGATGCTGTGGGGCACCTGCGTCTCTTTCTGTCGACGTGACCGGTCGTCTGCCGCGACACCGGGGGCTGCGCCGCATCATGTCGCGCCGGACCGGACGGGGACCACACCTTTCCGGCTGGACCGAGCGCTTTTCTGTAGGGATCCAACAGTGAGTCCCGTAAGCCACTGTGGGTGCCCCATTCTTTGCGGACGGGCCGGGACCGATAGGTTTTCGAGGAAGCCGCCTGTCATAGCCGCCTGTCGACCGGGTGTTCGGGCGGGTACCAGAACGCTATCGAAAGGGTGATCCGTTGAGCCGCTCGGTTCTCGTCACCGGAGGCAACCGGGGCATCGGCCTCGCCATCGCCCGCGCTTTCGCCGACGCCGGCGACAAGGTCGCGATCACATACCGCTCGGGCGAGCCGCCGGAGGGCTTCCTCGCCGTCAAGTGCGACATCACCGACAGCGAGCAGGTGGAGCAGGCCTACAAGGAGATCGAGGAAGCCCACGGCCCCGTCGAGGTCCTGGTCGCCAACGCCGGCGTCACCAAGGACCAGCTGCTGATGCGCATGTCCGAGGAGGACTTCACCTCCGTCCTCGACACCAACCTCACCGGCACCTTCCGCGTCGTCAAGCGCGCCAACCGCGGCATGCTGCGCGCCAAGAAGGGCCGCGTCGTGCTGATCTCGTCGGTGGTCGGGCTGCTCGGTTCGGCGGGGCAGGCCAACTACGCCGCGTCCAAGGCCGGTCTGGTCGGCTTCGCGCGCTCCCTCGCCCGCGAGCTGGGGTCGCGCAACATCACCTTCAACGTCGTCGCGCCCGGCTTCGTCGACACCGACATGACCAAGGTGCTCACCGACGAGCAGCGCGCGGGCATCGTCTCGCAGGTGCCGCTCGGCCGGTACGCGCAGCCGGAGGAGATCGCCGCGACGGTGCGGTTCCTCGCTTCGGACGACGCCTCGTACATCACTGGAGCCGTCATTCCCGTTGACGGCGGACTGGGAATGGGTCACTGATCACCATGAGCGGAATTCTCGAGGGCAAGCGCGTCCTGATCACCGGTGTGCTGACGGAGGCCTCCATCGCCTTCCACGCCGCGAAGCTGGCCCAGGAGCAGGGCGCCGAGGTCATCCTGACCGCGTTCCCGCGGCCCACGCTGACCGAGCGCATCGCCAAGAAGCTGCCCAAGCCCACCAAGGTCATCGAGCTCGACGTCACCAACGACGAGCACCTCGGCCGCCTGGCCGACATCGTCGGCGAGGAGCTGGGCGGCCTGGACGGGGTCGTGCACTCCATCGGCTTCGCGCCGCAGGACGCGCTCGGCGGCAACTTCCTGAACACGCCGTTCGAGTCGGTCGCCACGGCCATGCACGTCTCGGCGTTCTCCCTGAAGTCGCTGACGATGGCCTGCCTGCCGCTGATGCAGAACGGCGGCTCGGTCGTCGGCCTCACCTTCGACGCGCAGTTCGCCTGGCCGCAGTACGACTGGATGGGCCCGGCCAAGGCCGCGCTGGAGGCCACCAACCGCTACATGGCGCGCGACCTGGGCAAGCAGAACATCCGCTGCAACCTGGTCTCGGCGGGCCCGCTCGGCTCGATGGCCGCCAAGTCCATCCCGGGCTTCTCCGAGCTGGCCTCCGTGTGGGACAGCCGTTCCCCGCTGGAGTGGGACCTGAAGGACCCGGAGCCGGCCGGCCGCGGGATCGTCGCGCTGCTGAGCGACTGGTTCCCGAAGACCACGGGCGAGATCATCCACGTCGACGGTGGTCTGCACGCCATCGGCGCCTGACCGAGCGCCGGCTCAGGGCCCGTGTCCGTCCCGGACGCGGGCCCTCGGCGTCCGTGCGGTCGAACGGACGCCGTTGGAAGGGGACCCGGGCGGCCCGGGTCAGCCACGCCCGGCGGTACCGAACCGGCCCGGTCGGCACAGGAACGGATAGCCGGCCGCTTCCCTCCCCGCCGTCTCCACGTCGCCCGCGCGGATCGCGTTGACCAGCCGCGTGTGGTCCATGTGCGTACCGGGCGTCAGCTCGGTGCCGACGTCCTCGCGCAGCCAGTCCCGCATCACCTCGCCCAGATCCGCGTACATGGCGGTCATCACGTCGTTGTGCGAGGCGGCCACGACGGCCAGGTGGAAGGTCGCGTCCGCCGTCACGAACGCCTCCGTGTCGCCCGACTCCCAGGCCTGCTCGCGGCGCACCAGCAGCGCGTCGAGCTGCTTGAGGTCCTTCTCCGTGCGCCGCTCGGCCGCGAGCCGGGCGGCGGCGGACTCCAGGGTGGCGCGCAGCTCGGCGACGTGCCGCGGGTCGGCCTCGGCGAACCGGCGCTGCATCACGCCCGCCAGCTCGCTGGTCGCCACCACGTACGTGCCCGAGCCCTGGCGGATGTCCAGCAGACCGTTGTGGGCCAGCGCGCGAACCGCCTCGCGGACGGTGTTCCGCGCGACCCCGAGCTGTTCGACCAGCTCGGGCTCGGTGGGGATGCGGGAGCCGACCGGCCACTCGCCCGAGGCGATCTGCTGCCGTAGCGACGCGATGACCTGCTCGGACAGCGCCGAGCGACGGGGATGGCTCAGGGGCATGGCTCACCTTCGCGCGCGAGTGGACAACCAATCATCCCATGATTCTATGATGGGTCTCATGGTGAGTGACGAAACCCGGACGGAGATGCGGACGGAACCCCCGAAGTCGACGCCCCTCGGCGAACCGGCCGCGCAGGACACCGCCGTGCCCGACAAGGCGCCCGGGGCGCCCGGCACGCGCGCGTGGACGGCGTGGACGACCCGCCTGCTCGTCCTGGGTATCGTCCTGGCCGCGCTCAACCTGCGCCCGGCCATCACGAGCCTGGGCGCGCTCCTGGAAGAGGTCCGCGACGGGCTCGGCATGAGCGGCGGCGTCGCCGGACTGCTCACCTCCGTGCCCCCGCTCTGCTTCGCCGTCTTCGGTGTCGCGGCCCCGCGACTCGCCCGCCGCTTCGGACCGGGCGCGGTGGTCTGCGCGGGCATGGTGGCCATCACCGCGGGCCTGCTGATACGCCCGTACGCCGGAGGCACGGCCGGGTTCCTGGCCGCCAGCGCCCTCGCGCTGATGGGCATCGCGGTCAGCAACGTCCTGATGCCGGTCATCGTCAAGCGGTTCTTCCCCGACCGGGTCGGCTCCATGACCGGCCTGTACTCGATGGCCCTCGCCTTCGGCACCTCGGTCGCCGCGGCCGCGACCGTGCCCGTGACCAACGCCCTGGGCGGTGGCTGGCAGCCCGGCCTCACGGTATGGGCCGCGCTGGCGGCGGCCGCCGTACTGCCGTGGATCCCGTTCGTACGGGACCGCAAGGCGCCGTCCGCCTCGTCGCCGTCGTCGCAGTCGCTGTCCGCCCGCCAGGCCTCCGGCGCCGCCGCCGGGCCCGCGACCTCGCCCGGGGGCCGACCGGCGGAGCAGCCCGCCGAGCAGCCCGCGCTGCGGATCACCCGTAGCCGTACGGCCTGGGCACTCGCCGTCTTCTTCGGCCTCCAGGCCACCGCCGCCTACATCACCATGGGCTGGATGGCGCAGATCTACCGGGACGCCGGCGTGTCCGCCGGTACCGCCGGACTGCTGCTCGCCGTCATCATGGTGATGGGCGTGCCGCTGGCCTTCGTCATCCCGCGCGTGGCGACGCGCCTGCCGCATCAGGGGCCGATCGTCCTGGTACTGGGCGTGTGCGGGCTCGCCGGATACGCCGGCCTGTACTTCGCCCCGGCCGGCGGCGCCTGGGCCTGGGCCCTGCTGCTCGGCGTCTCCAACTGCGCCTTCCCGCTCGCGCTGACCATGGTCGGGATGCGGGCCCGCACGGGCATGGGCGTCGCCCAGCTCTCCGCCTTCGCGCAGAGCACCGGCTACCTGATCTCCATCCCGGGGCCGCTCCTGGTGGGCGTCCTCTACCAGCACAGCGGCGGCTGGGGCCTGCCGATCGCGCTGATGAGCGCCCTGATGGTGCCGCAGATGCTGGTGGGCTTCCTGGCGGGACGCGACCGGACGGTGGAGGAGGAAGCGGCCCGCTGACTCCGGCGCGGGCGACGGATGCGAGACTTGGCGTATGCCAGTCCTCGACCCGAACCCCCGGCACGGCCAGAAGAAGATGATGATCGTCTTCGGCTCCTTCCTCGCGATCTTCGTGATCATCGGCATCGTCGCGACGATCGCCTCGCCGTGATCCCGTCCTCGTCCGCCCGGGGGTGGGGTTAACCCCCCATCCCCTAGGGGGCGAGGGTCAGGGTCAAGTGGGTGGACCTCCGGATGGGTTGGGGCCCGCGGATTCCGTAGCGTCGAGATGTGCCCGCGACACGCGGGCCGCGGAGCACGGACCAGGGATCTCGAAGACCAGCGGAGGCACTCATGTCGGCCCCTACCCACACCCGGTCCCGCCCGGCGACCCGGGGCGGCGCCGAGGCCCGGCTGCCCTGGTGGGCCCTCGCCCTGCCCGCGCTCGCCTTCGTCGCGCTGCTCCTGCTGATACTCAACCCCTCGGACGCCCACGCGGCCGCCGACGCCCCCGCGATCACCCCCCTCCTGGAGTGGCTGCGGCAGTTGATCGCGCGCTGACGCCGGAGCGCGGCGAGCTGGAGTCTCCGTGTCCCGGCGACAGGAGTCTGCGTATCCCCGCGCTCCGCAACCCCCGCGCCTCGGCTCTCCGCCCGTACGGACGGATGCCCGACCGCGCTTCCCGCCGGTGAATCCGCGTGTCAACTCCCTGCGCCCCATGGCCTGTTTCATGCGAAGCTGGATGCCATGAGCGTCGCAGAACCCCGCAAGATCGTCCTCTTCCGGCATGCGAAAGCCGACTGGCCACAGGTGAACGACCACGAACGGCCGCTCGCCGACCGGGGCCGCCATGACGCCGCCGAGGCCGGACGCCGGCTGGCGGACACCGGCATCCCCTTCGACCAGGCCCTGTGCTCCACCGCGACCCGGACCCGCGAGACCTGGAAGCTCGCCGTCCAGGAGTTCCCGCAGCGGCCGAAAACCGTCTATGAGGAGCGGATCTACGAGGCCTCGCCCGGCGAGCTGATCGCCGTGCTCAACGAGACCCCCGACGACCTGCGGAACGTACTGGTGATCGGCCACAACCCGGGCATGGAGGGACTCGCCGAGATCCTGGCCGGTTCGGCCGAGGGCGACGTCCGCGAGCGGATGGCCCGCCGCGGGTTCCCGACCGCCGCCTTCGCCGTCCTGTCCTTCACGGGCTCCTGGAAGGACGTGGAGCCCGGCAGGGCCGCCCTGGTCGACTACTGGGCACCGGCCGACTGACCCGCTCCCGCTCCCGCTCCCGGGCGAGCCCACGCGCCCATAGCGACAGGGCCCGGCCCCCATGGGGGCCGGACCCTGTCGCTATGGGCCGTCTGCCGTGCCGGGCCGTGGCGTCTGCCGTGCCGGGCCGTATGCAGGTGTCGGGCTGCTCGCCGTGCCGGGCGCCTGACGCCGCGTACCGGGTGGGTCAGAGCCGGTCGAGGCGCGTGCCGGGGCCCTCGCCGAGTTCCTCGTCCAGCGTGTCCGCCGCCTCGACCTCCTCGCGGGTGATCCCCAGCAGATACAGGACCGTGTCCAGGAAGGGCACGTTCACCGCGGTGTGCGCCGCCTCGCGCACCACCGGCTTGGCGTTGAAGGCGACCCCGAGTCCGGCCGCGTTCAGCATGTCCAGGTCGTTGGCACCGTCACCGATCGCCACGGTCTGCGACAGCGGCACGCCCGCCTCGGCGGCGAACCGGCGCAGCAGCCGCGCCTTGCCCGCCCGGTCCACTATCTCCCCGGTGACCCGGCCGGTCAGCCTGCCGTCGACTATCTCCAACGTGTTGGCCTGGGCGAAGTCCAGCCCCAGCCGCTCCTTCAGGTCGTCGGTGACCTGGGTGAAGCCGCCGGAGACGACCCCCACCTGGTAGCCGAGCCGCTTCAGGGTACGGATCAGGGTGCGGGCACCCGGCGTCAACCGCACCTCGCCCCGCACCTTCTCCACCACCGAGGCGTCCAGCCCCTCCAGCAGCGCCACACGCGCGTGCAGCGACTGCTCGAAGTCCAGTTCCCCGCGCATCGCGGCCGCCGTCACCTCGGCGACCTTGTCCTCGCAGCCCGCGTGCGCGGCGAAGAGCTCGATCACCTCGTCCTGGATCAGTGTGGAGTCCACGTCCATCACGACCAGGCGCTGCGCCCGCCGGTGCAGCCCGGCCGCGACGACCGCGACGTCCACACCGAGTGCCGCGGCCTCGGTGGCCAGCGCGGTGCGCAGTGGCTCGGTCTCCACACCGGACACGGCGAACTCGACGGCGGTCACCGGGTACTTGGCCAGCCGGAAGATGCGGTCGATGTTGCTGCCGGACTCGGTGATCCGGGCCGCTATGGCGGCGGTCGCCTCCGCCGTGAGGGGGTGGCCCAGCACCGTGACCAGGGAGCGGCCGACACCGCGCGGCCGGTTGTCGCCGATGCCGGAGATGATCTCCGCCTGCAGCTTCAGCGACTCCGCCCAGCTGTGGACGGTCGCTCGCAGATCGCCTTCCAGACCCTGGGGCGGCTCGGTCACGAGCGCGCACAGCACGATCCGGCCACGGGTGACGACCTGCTCGATGTCGACGACATCGACGGAGTAGGCGGCGAGGGTGTCGAACAGGCCGGCCGTGATGCCCGGCCGGTCCTTGCCGAAGATCTTGACGAGAAGAGTGGGAACGTCAGAGGTCTGCGAAGCGCTCATGGTGTTCCCACCGTATCCGGCACGCGGTGCCTTTCGCGCCCGAGGTCCGTCTGACGGACACGGGCACGCGGAACCGCGGGGTCACTGCCCGCCCCTGGGCCGACGTGGCGGCGCCGGCGGCGGGGGAGGCGGTGGCGGCGGTCCTTCGCCCCAGCGGGACGACGACCGGCTCCCGGGGCGTTCCCCGGGCCGTTCTCCAGGCCGTTCTCCGGGGCGCGGTGGTCGCCGCGGCGCTGCCGGGGGCGGCGGTCCGGCCACCGTGGGGGCGCCGTGGATGTCGTCGTCGGGCCGGTCTCCCGGGCCGTCCCGGCCAGGCCCCGCGCCGTCCGGTGACCGGGGGCCGGGGGAGCGGCTCGCGCTCCCCGCCGCAGGCCCCGCACCGGGTGGCGTCCCCCGACCGCGGGGCGGTGCGTCCTCCGGTTCCCGCGTTCCCTCCGGCAGCCGCAGGAACGGATGGGTACCCGGATCGGGCGGCCGGTACGGCGAGCGCGGCCGGTACGGCCCGGAGAACGGCCCGTCACACGACGTACCGCC
>NZ_JAGMUE010000116.1:0-16963 GCF_019049165.1 Streptomyces sp. AC627_RSS907 | reverse complement strand
CCCGTGCCCGTGCCCGTACCGGTCCCCGTGCCCGAGGCCCGGTCCGCGCCCCCGAGCCCACCCCCCGCCACCCCGGCTGCACTCCGTGCCAACGGCGTCGCCCGTCGGCCCGCCGCCCCGCTCACCCGTGCGAGCAACGCACCGGCACCCCCCGCGCCCGCGCCCCACGCGGCACCCAGCAGCAGCGCCGTGCCGAGATGCCCGCGCAGGCCGATGCCCGCCCCGGACACGTCGACGCCGAACACCGAGAGCGAGGTGTCCACGGACACCTCCGCCAGCCAGGCCGACAGCGGCAGGGTCAGCGCGGTCCCGACGCCCAGCCGCAGCGCACACCGGCCCGCGAAACCGAACGAGCCCGCCTCCTCCCGCGCCACCGGCGTCCGCACCGCGGTCAGCACCCCGGCCAGCAGCATCAGCAGTGCCGCCGCCACCCCCAGCAGCCACACCCGCCCGTCCAGCTCCGCCAGCCGCCCCAGGGTGACCGGCTCCTCGGCGCCTGCGCCCAGCAGCTCGTCCAGCGGATCCGGGAGAACCCGGACCAGCTCACCGGTGGCCTGCCCGTCCCACGGCACGAACAGGCCGATCGGTACGCCCAGCCAGACCCCGTTCGGCGCCCCCAGCAGCGCCGCTCCCGCGATCCGCCGGGGATGGTCGTCACCGATCGCCGCGTACGCCGCCGCCGCGTAGCCGGCCGCCACGGCCGTCAGCGCCACCGTGACGAGGGCGGACACGGCCGGCCGCACCACCCGGTGCAGGACCTCGCACCCGCGCGGCAGGGGAGCGCGGCGCGAGGCGAGCAGCGCGATCAGCAGGACCCCGGCGGACCAGGCCAGCCCGCCCAGCAGTGTCGGCACGGTGTCGACCGTGAAGCCGACGGTGACCTCGGCGTCGACGAGGTCACCGATCCGGTCGGGCAGCAGCCCGCCGATGTCCCCCACATCACCGAGTCCCGGAATCTCGAGGCCCCCGCCGCCGCCCGTTCCGCCGCCGGACAGGCCGTCCAGCCCGAGCGAGCCACCGTCGACCGTCACGACGTCGTGCCCCACCCAGGCCAGTCCGCCCAGCATCGCCACGAACAGGGCGACCACCGCGCCCGCACGCGCCAGGAGTTCGGCGGGTGTGACCACGACTCCGGCCGCCCGCAGCGACCGCAGGAAGAAGAACGACAGGAGCAGCGCACCGACCAGCCCCACACCCAGTGGCGTGATCTCGACGGCGGCGTGCGCCTGAGCCCCTGTCAGCCCGAACGCGGACACGTCCCCGGCCGGTGTGACCGAACCTCCTGCCCCGAGGGCCACGACCGCCGAGGTCATCGGCCCCGACGAGCCCGCCGCGTCCGCGTCCAGAAGCCGCAGACCGAGCGCGGCCGTCCCCGCCATCCCGATCAACGCCCAGCTCACGGAGGCGATCGCGGACATCAGGACGTCGCCCCACGGGACCCTGGTGCCGTACCCCTCGGTTCCGACGCTCGTGGACGCGCTCATGGCAGACCCCCCGAACCGCGGCGCGGCGGGGTTGCCGCGCATGTCCCCTCTCGCGTGGATTACCACTCTCCGGGCAGGTTTCAACCCCGTCAACGGAAACGGCCGGTGGGCGCCTGCGCGGTCTTCACGAGGCCCGACTTTCGGTCAGGGGGCCGAGCCTGAAATAGTTCCCCCCGATGTTCGACATCCCTAGACTCCCCGCGACGGGGGTAATTCGGGGGACAACTCAGTGGGGCATGGAGTGCCGGAACTCGTACTGGAATCTAATGGACGGACCTGGACGCTCGATCCGTCCCGGTCCTACGCGCTCGGACGCGATCCGCAGGGGGAACTTGTCTTCGACGACGCCAGGGTCTCCTGGCGGCATGCCACGATCAGTTTCGACGGCCGCAGTTGGGTCATCGAGGACCACGGCAGCACCAACGGCACGTTCGTGCACGGGCAGCGCATCCAGCGGATGGAACTCGGCGCCGGCACGGTGCTGAACCTGGGCAACGCGACCGACGGACCGCGCGTGAACCTGACCGGCGGCGAGTCCGCCGTCGGCACGCCGCAGGCCCAGCCCCGGCAGCAGCCGTACGCCGCGCAGGGCGCGAACGCGGGCTGGGCCCAGCAGGCACCCGCCCAGGAACCACAGCAGCAGGTACCTCAGCAGCCCCAGGCACCGCAGCATCAGGCAGCGCAGCCCCAGGCACCGCACCAGCAGGCACCGCAGCCCCAGGCACCGCACCAGCAGGCACCGCAGCCCCAGGCACCGCACCAGCAGGCACCGCAGCACCAGGTCCCGCAGCAGGCCGCCTGGCAGCAGCCGCAGCAGGCACCGCAGCAGCCGCAGCAGCACGCACCGCACATCCCCCAGCAGCAGGGGCCCGGTGGCGCGGCGGGGGCGCCGCCGGTCCACGGCGACCGCAGCCCGACCACGTTCCACCAGTTCTCGCTCGGCCGCGTCATGCGCATCGGCCGCGCCCTGGAGAACGACCTGGTCGTCTCCGACCTCCAGGTCTCCCGCCACCACGCGGAGTTCCACTCGACGCCCGACGGCCGCATGGAGATCCGCGACCTGGGCTCGCACAACGGCACGTACGTCAACGGTCAGCCGATCGCCAAGGGCGGCTCCCAGCTGCTCGGCCCGACCGACGTCGTGGGCGTCGGCCACTCGACGTTCCAGATCGTCGGCGACCGGCTCGAGGAGTTCGTCGACACCGGTGAGGTGTCCTTCTCCGCCCGTCACCTGACCGTCACGGTCGACGGCGGCAAGCAGATCCTCAAGGACGTCTCCTTCGGCGTGCCCGAGAAGTCGCTGATCGCGGTCATCGGCCCGTCCGGCTCCGGCAAGTCCACCCTGCTCAAGGCGCTCACCGGGTACCGGCCCGCCGACCAGGGCGAGGTCCTCTACGACAACCGGAACCTCTACAAGCAGTTCGCCGAGCTGCGCCAGCGCATCGGTCTGGTCCCGCAGGACGACATCCTGCACAAGGAGCTGACCGTGAAGAAGGCCCTGAAGTACGCGGCCAAGCTGCGCTTCCCGGCCGACACCACCGGCGCCGAGCGCGACGCCCGCATCGACGAGGTGCTGCGCGAGCTCAAGCTCGACATCCACAAGGACAAGAAGGTCACCTCCCTGTCCGGCGGCCAGCGCAAGCGCGTGTCCGTCGCCCTGGAGCTGCTGACCAAGCCGTCGCTGATCTTCCTGGACGAGCCGACCTCCGGCCTCGACCCGGGCATGGACCGCGACGTCATGCAGCTGCTGCGCGGCCTCGCCGACGACGGCCGAACCGTCCTCGTCGTCACCCACTCGGTGGCCGAGCTGGCGATCTGCGACAAGCTGCTGGTGATGGCACCGGGCGGCTCGGTCGCCTACTTCGGCCCGCCCGAGGAGGCGCTGAACTTCTTCGGCTACGACTCCTGGGCCGACGTCTTCTCCGCCTTCGAGAACTACCGCGACTACGACTGGGCGGGCCGCTGGAAGGGCTCGCAGCACTACCAGATGTACGCCGCGGACATCGACGCCGTCGCACCGCAGCCCGTACAGGTGCCGCCCATGCAGGCGATGAAGCCGCCGAAGCCGCAGGGCTGGATGTCGCAGTTCATGACGCTGGTGCGGCGCTACGTCTCGGTGATCGTCTCCGACAAGGGCTTCCTCGCCCTGATGGTGATCCTTCCGGCCGTGCTCGGCGCGGTGAGCCTGCTCATCGACGCGGACAAGGGTCTGCTGCCCAACCCGCCCAACCCGAAGAGCGGCCGGATCATCCCGAACGGCACCGCCACCACGGTCCTGCTCATCCTCGCTGTCGGCGCCTGCTTCGCCGGCGCCGCGAACTCCGTCCGCGAGCTGATCAAGGAACGGGTCATCTACGAGCGGGAGCGCGCGACCGGGCTGTCGCGTTCCGCGTACCTGATGTCCAAGGTGTTCGTCCTCGGCATGATCACCGTCTTCCAGGGGCTGCTGGTCGGCGTGATCGGCTTCGCCAGCCGGGAGATCCCGCAGGAGGGCCTGATCCTCGGCAGTGCCACCTTGATCGAGCTCTCCCTGCCGATCATGGCACTCGGCTTCACCTCGATGATGTTCGGGCTGATCATCTCGTCGCTGGTGAAGACCGCGGAGAAGACCATGCCGCTGCTGGTCATGTTCGCGATCATCCAGGTCGTCTTCACCGGCTGCCTCTTCGCCCTGAACGACGCGGTCGGCGTCAACCAGTTCTCGTACCTGATGCCCTCGCGCTGGGCGGTCGCCGCCGCGGGCGCCACGCTGGACTTCAACAGGATCAGCCCGCCCGAGGCGGGCGGTGAGACGGACCCGCTGTGGGAGCACTCCGTCGGCGCCTGGGGGATGGACATGGCCGCCCTGATCGCCCTCGGCGTGATCTGCGGATTCTTCGTCGCCCGCTTCCTGCGCCGCCACGAGCCCGAGGTCATGCGCAAGTAGCCGCGGCCGGCCACACCGCGCCGAACGCCCCGAAGGGCGGCACCCGTCATGAGGGTGCCGCCCTTCGGCGTTCGGCTCTGCGCCGGCGTGAAGAGGTCCGCGCTGACCTCAGTACGCGCTGTCGACGTTGTCCATGGTGCCGTACTTGTCCGCGGCGTAGTTGCACGCGGCGGCGATGTTGGCGACCGGGTCGTAGATGTCCCAGGACGTGCCGGGCACGTGGTAGGCGTTGAACGTCGGCGGGATCACCTGGAGCAGGCCCTTGGACGGGATGCCGTTGATGGCGTTGATGTCCCAGTCGTTGATGGCCCTCGGGTTGCCGGAGGACTCCCGGATGATGTTGCGGTGGATGCCGCTGTAGCTACCGGGGATGTCGTGCTTGTCCATGATGGCCATGGCCTCGCGGATCCAGCCGTCGAGGTTGTCGGCGTAGCTCTTCGCCGAGACCTGCTTGACCTCGACGCGCTGGGCGGACCGGCTCGTGGTCGCCTTGGCCGCGCGCGTCTGCGTGGCCTTCTCGGCGGCGGCCTTCTTCGCGGCGGTCTTGGCGGCGGCGGCCTTGGTGGCCGCCTCCTTCTTCGCCTCGATGGCGGCGACCTTCTGGTCGGCACCGGCGAGCCGGCCGGTGACCTCGGGGTGCACGTGCTGGATCTGCTGGGTGCTGTACGCCACCTTGGCCGTGGGAGCGGCCTCGCTCGTGGTCGTCTGACCGCTGGCCGGCACGGCGGTGAACGCGACAGCGGCGGCGCCGAGGGTGCCGACACCGGCCATCGCGACCTTGTGGGTGCGGTTCAGGGGACGACTGGGACCACGGGAAAGGATGTTCTTGAGCATGGCGGGATAGACCTCTTCGAATAGCGCGGAGGTCGCTCTCGTCCGGTGGGGACAGGGGTGCTTCCGGCACAAACGCCGCGGGGGGGAGCCCACGGCGCTGAGCGACGAGAGCAATTCTTAGCGGCGGCAAAATCCGGAGGCAAAGGTGTGACGTACGATCCCGGGTAGTGGATCAGGGAAGGGCGAAACGGGGCAGACTGGACCATCTGCCCCGCTCAAAACGGACGAGTCGTTCTCCTACTCCCCTTCGTACGTGACCTGTGCCCTATGTGCGGGCTCACATCGGCCCCGCGCCCTTCTCACGGATAGTTGCTGAAGCAATGCGATGAGTGAAGGGCTGGACGGGCTCTCCTACGGCAGGAGGAGATGGACGTCCCCGAACTCGTGCCACAGGTAGCGCTCACGCACCGCCGCCTCGTACCCGCGGTCGATCGCCGCCCGCCCCGCCACCGCCTCCAGCATCAGCAGATGCGAGGCCTCGGGCTCGTGCAGCCCCGTCAGCAGCCCGTCCACCACCCGCACCCCGCGCCGCGGGGTCACGACCAGATCCGTCCACCCCGCCCGGGCCCGTACGACCCCGTCGGCACCGGCCGCCGACTCCACCGCCCGCACGGCGGTCGTCCCCACGGCCACCACCCGCCCTCCCCCCGCCCTCGCGGCGTTGACCAGGCGCGCCGACGCCTCCGGCACGGAGAACCGCTCCGGGTACGGCGGCTCGTGCGCCTCGGCGGACGCCACCCCCGTGTGCAGCGTCACCGGCGCGAACTGCACCCCCCGGCTCACCAGCTCCGCCACCATCCGCGCCGTGAAGGGCCGTGCAGCGCTCGGCATCTCGGCGCTGCCCGACCCATCGGCCGAAGGCAGGGCGAACACCGTCTGGTACACGGACAGCGGCTGGTCCCGTTCCGTGTAGGAGTAGCGAATGGGCCGCCCGTGCCCCCGCAGCACCGCCGGCACCTCCGCTCCCGACACCCGCGCCCACCACAGCCGCTGCCCGCGCGCACTCAACGGCTCCTCCAGCACCAGCCGCGCGCCCCCCGGCAGCCGCACCTCCGTCCCCGCCGGTCTCCCGCCACCGCCCTTCGCCGGCGGTACCCCGCGCCCTGCTCCCGTACGCCCCCGCGCGGTCGCTCCCCCTTCTTCTCCCGCACGCGCGCGCGTGCTCACCCTCACCTCCGCACGCGCGCGCGTGGTGCCCCTTCCGTCCGGGTCCCGCAACTCCACCGCCCACCGGCCGTCGTCCCCACGCGTGGAGAAGTGCACCACCACGCGTGCGTGCCCGACCCACCCGTCCACGGCGGCGGCCAGCGTGGGCGACGTGTTGACGATCAGCAGGTCACCGGCCCGCAGCAGCCCCGGCAGCTCCCCGAACCTGTGGTGCGACACCTCGCCACCCCGCGACACCAGCAGCCGTACGTCGTCCCGGTCCAGCCCGGGGCCCCGCTGCTCGGCCGGCACCCGGGCCGACAGCTCCCCGGGGACATGCGGGACCGGCGTCATCGCCGCTCCTCCAGCAGCGCCGGAGCCCCGTAGCGACCGCTGGCCGGCCGCTCGTCCAACAGCCTCAGCAGCGCCGGAACGACACTCGCCGGAGCGGGCCGCGGATCGTCGTCGTCCGGTACGGCCGCCGCGTACAGGTCCGTGGCCATGTCCCCGGGGTCGACCGCCCAGACCCGCAGCCCCGGCTCCTCGACGGCCAGCACCGCCGCCAACTGGTCCAGCGCCGCCTTGGACGCCCCGTAACCGCCCCACGTCTCGTACGCCTCCGCCGCGGCGTCCGAGCTCACCGTCATGACCGCGCCCGCCCGTGCCGTGCGCAGCAGCGGCAGCGCCTCCTGCACCAGGCCCAGCGCGGCCACCACGTTCACCTCCAGCGCCCGCCGCAGGCCGGCCGGCGACAGCTCCTCCAGCCGCACCAGCGGCTCCGCTCCCAGCGCGCTCGCATTGCTGACCAGCAGGTCCACCCCGCCCAGCCGCCAGGCAGCCGCCACCAGACCGGCCCGGTGCCCGGCATCCGTGACATCCCCCGGCAGCGCCGTCACGCGTGTGCCGTACGCCTCCAGCGCCGCCGCCGTCTCCTCGAGCACCCCCGCGGTCCTGGCGTCGAGCACCAGGTCCCAGCCCCGCGCCGCCAGCGCCTCGGCGAGCGCCCGGCCCAGACCCTTCGACGCCCCGGTGATGACCGCAACCGGCATGACACACGTCCCCTCGTCGTCCACGCCGCCCGATCGGACCGGCGTGCTCCGCACCGTAGGAACCGGGCCGCGCCGGCCGCCTCGGGCACGGGCCGCAACCGTGCGGGGCCCTTCGCCCTAGGACCGACGGGCGGGACCTCCGGCCTAGGCCCACCGTCCTAGGCGGCTGCGGCCGCAGGGCCGATCCCGCCCTCGCGCCCCGCCGGTACCGTGAGGACATGAGTCACGGCCCCCGGACCGGCCTCGCCGCGGTGAGCTCCGCGCTGCTGGCCATGAGCAGGCACCTCGAGGTGCGCGACGTCCTCAAGACGATCGTCGCCTCGGCCCGCGAGCTGCTCGACGCGCAGTACGCGGCGCTCGGCGTCCCCGACGACCACGGCGGCTTCGCCCAGTTCGTGGTCGACGGCGTCAGCGACGAGCAGTGGAAGGCCATCGGCCCCCTGCCCCGCCAGCACGGCATCCTCGCCGCGATGCTCCGGGAGGCCACGCCCCAGCGCCTGGCGGACGTCCGCAAGGACCCCCGCTTCGAGGGCTGGCCGTCCGCCCACCCCGACCTGGCCGACTTCCTGGGGCTGCCGATCCGCGACGGCGACGAGGTGATGGGCGCACTCTTCCTCGCCAACAAGAACTGCGTGAAGCCCGAGGGCGGCTGCGGCTTCACCACGGACGACGAGGAACTGCTGGGCATCCTCGCCCAGCACGCCGCGATCGCCCTCACCAACGCCCGCCTGTACGAACGCAGCCGTGAGCTGACCATCGCCGAGGAACGCTCCCGCCTGGCCCACGAGCTGCACGACGCGGTCAGCCAGAAGCTCTTCTCGCTGCGCCTGACCGCCCAGGCCGCCGCCACCCTGGTCGACCGCGACCCCGCGCGCGCCAAGGGCGAGCTGCAGCAGGTCGCCGAGCTCGCCGCGGAGGCCGCCGACGAGCTGCGCGCCGCCGTCGTCGAGCTGCGCCCCGCCGCCCTGGACGAGGACGGCCTCGTCGCCACCCTCCGCACCCAGATCCAGGTCCTCGACCGCGCCCACAGCGCGCGCGTGACCTTCACCGGCCACGGGGTCAAGGCCCTGCCCGCCGCCCAGGAGGAGGCGATGCTGCGCGTCGCCCAGGAGGCGTTGCACAACGCTCTGCGCCACGCCGCGGCGGAGCACGTCGACGTGACCCTGCACCGGCGCGGCACCGGAGCCGTGCTGCGCGTCACCGACGACGGCAGCGGCTTCGACCCGCGCACGGTGCGCCGCGCGGGACGGCACCTGGGCCTGGTCTCCATGCGGGACCGGGCGAACGGTGCCGGCGGCAGGCTGACCGTGGAATCGGCGCCCGGCAAGGGCACCACGATCGAGATGGAGGTCCCCGGTGGCTGACGCGATCAGGGTGCTGCTCGTCGACGACCATCAAGTGGTCCGCCGGGGCCTGCGCACCTTCCTGGAGGTGCAGGACGACATCGAGGTGGTCGGTGAGGCCGCGGACGGCGCGGAGGGAGTCGACCGCGCCGAGGAGCTGAGGCCCGACGTGATCCTCATGGACGTCAAGATGCCCGGCATGGACGGCGTCGAGGCGCTGCGCAGACTCCGGGAACTGGACAACCACGCGCGCGTGCTGGTCGTCACCAGCTTCACCGAGCAGCGCACGGTGGTCCCGGCCCTCCGGGCGGGCGCGGCGGGCTACGTGTACAAGGACGTCGACCCCGACGCGCTGGCCGGTGCCATCCGCTCCGTCCACGCGGGGCACATCCTGCTCCAGCCGGAGGTCGCGGGCGCACTGCTGGCCCAGGAGGAGAGCGGCTCCGGTCAGGGGAGAGCCGGTTCCCTCACGGAGCGGGAGCGGGAGGTGCTGGGCCTGATAGCGGACGGACGCTCCAACCGGGAGATCGCCCGTTCCCTGGTGCTCTCCGAGAAGACCGTGAAGACCCACGTCTCGAACATCCTGATGAAACTCGACCTCGCGGACCGCACCCAGGCCGCCCTGTGGGCCGTACGCCACGGAGTGACCGGCTGATCCCGTACGCGGCGGCAACCCGGAGGGTTCCCCTCCGGTCCGAGATTCATACCGTCGTGGGAATGTCACCCACATGGCGCATCCTTCGCCGGGTCCGGCCGTTCTCCAGTACGTGCCGCGGCGACCGCCGCGGCGACCGTAGGGAGGGTCTGCACATGAAGAACCTGAAGAAGGCAGCGGCCGTGACGATGGTGGCCGGCGGGCTGATCGCCGCCGGCGCGGGCATGGCCTCCGCCACCGAGGGCTCCCACGCCCACGGCCAGGCCGTCGGCTCCCCGGGCGTCGCCTCCGGCAACGTGGTCCAGGCGCCGGTCCACGTCCCGGTGAACGCCGTCGGCAACAGCGTCAACGTCATCGGTGTCCTGAACCCGGCCTTCGGCAACCTGGGCATCAACCACTGACCGAGGCCGACGGCCACAACGACCCCCGGCCTCCCGGCCCCACCCGGGAGGCCGGTCGTCGTGCGATGCGGCCACAGAGGCCAGTCGTGCCGCTCGGGGGCCACGGGTGGGCGACGGGGGCACCTCCCAGGCCGTTCAGGCACTGGGGGAGGCACCCCGCCGACGCCGGGCCGCGCCCCGCCGGAGACGTCAGATCAGAGCGACGCCCCCGCACAACCCGAGGGACGTCACCGCTCCCGCTCCTCCACAACGGAGTTGTACGCCGCCACCTGCGCCCGCCGAGCCGTCCGCTCCACCGGTCGCAACGCCTCCCCCCGCGCCGCCATCTCGGACGCGCTCACCGCACCCCCGTGCCCGTTCTCGTACGCCAGCGACACCAGCGCCCCCACCCGCTGCGCCAGCTCCAGCACCCGCACCGCCCGCGGCGGATACCCAGGAGCCAGCACCTCCCGGCCCCGCTCCGCCCGCGCCCGGTACGCCGCGACCGCCGCCTCGGCCACCGGCCCCGACCCGGCGACGTCCAACCGCGTCAGCACCTCCGTGGCATCGCGCAGCGCCTCCGCCAGCTCCCGCTCGGCCTCTCCGAGCGAGGGCACGTCAGCCGGCGGCGCCTCCCGCACCGGCAGGCAGTGCCAGACGACCTGGACGTGCACGTCGCCCTCGGGCCCCGCCTCGTACACCTCCGGTACCAGTCCCAGCGCGGCCCCGTGACAGACCACCGCCTCCTCGGCCTCCAACGCCCGCGCGTTGAACTCCGGCGGCCCGCTCAGCCCCAGCGGATGGCCCGGCGCGGGCAGCGCGACCCGCAGCCCGGTCACCCCGAGCGCCCGCAACCGCCCGAGCGCCAGGGTGAGACCGACGGGCCCCGCTTCACCCGGCAACCCCTCCACCCGGTGCACCGCGTCCTCGTCGACGATCGCGATCACGGCGTCGTCCGGTGAGACCATTCCGGCAATGAGGGCATTTCCCCAGGCGGCAAGGCGCCCTGCACGTGGTTCCGAGAGCATGCCCCCACCCTAAGGACCGGACCGATGGAACAGCGAAGGCGACCGGTGGCGTAGATTTCCTGGAGGGCCTGCGCCCACCGGCGCGGCGGCCCGAGCCACAGGCGTACGCGACAGCCGAGACCGGCCACACTGCAAGGGGAGACAACGCGCTCATGAGCGATGTTCTGGAGCTTCAGGACGTATCCGTGGTCCGCGAGGGCCGGGCTCTGGTGGACCAGGTCTCCTGGTCGGTCAAGGAGGGCGAGCGCTGGGTCATCCTCGGACCCAACGGCGCCGGCAAGACCACCCTCCTCAATGTCGCGTCCAGCTACCTTCACCCCAGCCAGGGCACCGCCACCATCCTCGGCGAGACGCTCGGCAAGCCCGGCACCGACGTCTTCGAGCTGCGCCCGCGCATCGGCATGGCCGGCATCGCCATGGCCGACAAGCTGCCCAAGCGCCAGACCGTCCTGCAGACCGTGCTGACCGCCGCGTACGGCATGACGGCGGGCTGGCACGAGGACTACGAGGACATCGACGAGCAGCGCGCCCGCGCCTTCCTCGACCGCCTCGGCATGACCGAGTACCTCGACCGTAAGTTCGGCACCCTCTCCGAGGGCGAGCGCAAGCGCACGCTGATCGCCCGCGCCCTGATGACCGACCCCGAGCTGCTGCTCCTGGACGAGCCGGCCGCCGGCCTCGACCTCGGCGGCCGCGAGGACCTGGTCCGCCGCCTCGGCCGCCTCGCCCGGGACCCGATCGCCCCCTCGATGATCATGGTGACCCACCACGTCGAGGAGATCGCCCCCGGCTTCACCCACGTCCTGATGATCCGTCAGGGCAAGGTCCTCGCGGCGGGCCCGCTGGAGCTGGAGCTCACCTCCCGCAACCTCTCCCTCTGCTTCGGACTCCCGCTCGTCGTCGAGCAGGTCGGCGACCGCTGGACCGCACAGGGGCTCCCCCTGTCCTGACCCGCCCCCCGTGCGCCCTGTCCCCGGCGCGTCCCGCGGACCTACCATGACGGCGTGAACGACATCGACGCATGGGTGTGGTGGCTCGTCGCCGCGGCAGCGCTCGGAATCCCGCTCGTCGTGACCGCGATGCCGGAGTTCGGGATGCTCGCCGTCGGCGCGGTCGCCGCCGCCGTCGCCTCCGGGTTCGGTGCGGACCTCGTCGTCCAGGTACTCGTCTTCGTCATCGTCTCGGTCGCCCTCATCGCCGTCGTACGGCCCATCGCCGCCCGGCACCGCTCCCAACGGCCCCAACTGGCCACGGGAGTGGACGCCCTGAAGGGCAGACAGGCCGTCGTACTGGAACGGGTCGACGGCACCGGCGGCCGGATCAAACTCGCGGGCGAGGTCTGGTCGGCGCGCGCACTCGACACCGGCCGGGCCTACGAAGCGGGGCAGGAAGTGGACGTCGTGGACATCGAGGGGGCCACGGCGATCATCATGTGACCGGCCGGACGCAAGTGGCCCGAACGTGCCCCGGGGCATGCGACGGTCTGTCAGACTCGACCAGCAAGATCTTCAACAGCCGTAGGATCAGCAGTCATCAGGGTCACCAGGCCGACAGATCCTTGGACATCCGCCGAAGAGCTCAGGCGGAGAAGGGTACGCGGAGCCACGATGCAACCGGTCATCATCGTTCTGATCATCCTGGTGGTGTTGGTCTTCATCGCCCTGATCAAGACCATCCAGGTCATCCCCCAGGCCAGCGCGGCCATCGTCGAGCGTTTCGGCCGCTACACGCGGACGCTGAACGCGGGCCTCAACATCGTGGTCCCGTTCATCGACACCATCCGCAACCGCATCGACCTGCGTGAACAGGTCGTCCCGTTCCCGCCGCAGCCGGTCATCACCCAGGACAACCTGGTCGTCAACATCGACACCGTCATCTACTACCAGGTGACCGACGCCCGCGCCGCGACCTACGAGGTCGCCAGCTACATCCAGGCCATCGAGCAGCTCACCGTCACCACCCTGCGCAACATCATCGGTGGCATGGACCTGGAGCGGACCCTGACCTCCCGCGAGGAGATCAACGCTGCCCTGCGCGGAGTCCTCGACGAGGCGACCGGCAAGTGGGGCATCCGCGTCAACCGCGTCGAGCTCAAGGCCATCGAACCGCCCACCTCCATCCAGGACTCGATGGAGAAGCAGATGCGCGCCGACCGCGACAAGCGCGCCGCCATCCTCCAGGCCGAAGGTGTCCGGCAGTCCGAGATCCTGCGCGCGGAGGGCGAGAAGCAGTCCCAGATCCTGCGCGCCGAGGGTGAGGCCAAGGCCGCCGCCCTGCGCGCCGAGGGCGAGGCCCAGGCCGTCCGCACCGTCTTCGAGGCCATCCACGCCGGCGACCCCGACCAGAAGCTGCTCTCCTACCAGTACCTGCAGATGCTCCCGAAGATCGCCGAGGGCGACGCCAACAAGCTCTGGATCGTCCCCAGCGAGATCGGCGACGCCCTCAAGGGCCTCTCCGGCGCCATGGGCAACTTCGGCGGCATGGGCGGCGGTTCGGGGGGCGGCAGCACCTCGGGCAGCTCGGTCCCGGCCCAGGAGCGCCGCGAGAAGCCGAGCATCGACTGACGGGACGACACACCGCCGGTTCCCCGCATCCCGCTGAGGGGCGCGGGGACCGTGTCGGTGTGCGGCTTCCCCGCGTGGCCGCGACCGCCGGCCACCCATGACCACCGGCCGAAGCACGACCGTACTCGACAGACGCTCGCTACGCCGCGTCCAGCGCCAGCCACTCCGGCAGCGCGTCGAGGTCGTCGCGGGCCAGCGCCAGCAGCATCGCGTCCGCGGGCGTCGGCTCGAACGGCGCCCGCAACAGCGGCATACCCGCCTGCTCCGGCGTCCGGTTCGCCTTGCGGTGATTGTCCTCCGCGCACGAGGCGACCGTGTTCAGCCATGTGTCCTGCCCGCCGTGCGACCGCGGCACCACGTGGTCCACGGTCGTCGCCCGCCGACCGCAGTACGCGCACCGGTGCCGGTCCCGGACCAGCACCCCCCGCCTCGACCACGGGGCACGTCTTCGGAAGGGCACCCGTACGTACTGGCACAGCCTGATCACCCGGGGCGCCGGTATGTCGAGCGCGGCTCCGCGCATCCGCAGTTCGGGGTGGGCCTGTTCGACCACGGCCTTGTCCTGGAGCACCAGAACGACGGCTCGGTTCAACGTCACCGTCGACAGCGGCTCGAAGCTCGCGTTCAGCACCAGCGTGTCCCGCATACCAGCCCACCTCCCGTGTGCACCGGCCCACCCCCTGGCGGGCTGGGACCAACTCTGGCCGGGCACGCCGAGATGGACAACGCAATATCCGCTGCTCCCACGGGGGGCGCCCCCGCGACCCCGGACACAAAAACGCCCGCCCCTGATCCATTCCAGGACCGGGGGCGGGCAAACGTCCCAAGAACGCCGGGAAGGCTCAGCTCTCGGCGGGCACCTCGTACTCACCGATGAGCTGGGCCCGCGCGATCGTGTGGAAGCGCAGATTGAAGCCGACGAACGCGGGGGTGCTCTCCGCGTCCGGTCCCAGCTTCTCCTGGTCCACGGCGTACACCGTGAACACGTACCGGTGGGGCCCGTCCCCGGCGGGCGGGGCGGCACCGCCGAAGTCCCTGGTGCCGTAGTCGTTGCGCGCCTGTACGGCCCCCTGGGGCAGCCCTTCGAAGGTGCCGCTGCCCGCACCCGCGGGCAGCTCCGTCACCGAGGCCGGGATGTCGAAGACCACCCAGTGCCAGAACCCGCTGCCCGTCGGGGCGTCCGGGTCGTAGCACGTCACGGCGAAGCTCTTGGTCTCGGCGGGAAAGCCCTCCCACCGCAGCTGCGGAGAGGTGTTGCCGGCCGCGTGGACCTGAGCGTCCTTGAGCGTCGCGCCCTCCTGGACGTCCTCACTCGTGACCGTGAACGACGGCACGGGCGGGTGGAAGTCATGGGGGAGTGGACGCCGCTTGAGCTCGGTCACCTCGGTACCTCCTGATCGTTCGGTGCAGAGATGACCGAGCCTAGAGCCCCTAGAACCAGTTGCGCTTGCTGCCGACCTCGGACAGCCACTGATTGAGGTAGGCCGTCCAGTCGGTGCCCTGGTAGTCGTTCAGCCCCACCTTGAAGGAACGGAACGTGTCGCTGCCCTCGCTGAACAGACCCGGCTTCTTGTCCATCTCCAGCACGACGTCCATCGCCTGCGCGTCGGCCACGAAGCTCAGCTCGACCTGGTTCAGCCCCCGGTACTGCTGCGGGGGGAGGAACTCGATCTCCTGGTAGAAGGGCAGCTTCTGGCGCGTACCCCGGATGTGGCCCCGCTCCATGTCCGCGCTCTTGAAGCGGAAGCCCAGCTGTATGAACGCGTCCAGGATCGCCTTCTGCGCCGGCAACGGGTGCACGTTGATCGGGTCCAGGTCACCGGAGTCCACGGCGCGCGCGATCTCCAGCTCCGTGGTGACGCCGATGTTCATCCCGCGCAGCGCCTGACCGTCGATCATCGTGACCGGCGTCTCCCAGGGGATCTCCAGCCCGAACGGCACCGCGTGCACGGCGCCGGCCTTCAGCTCGAAGGCACCACCGAGCCGTACCTTCGTGAACTCGATGTCCTGCTTGTACTCCTGGTCCCCGCTCTCCACCTCGACCTTGGCCTGCAGCCCGACCGACAGCGCCTCGATCTGCTGGTCCACGGAGCCGCCCTGGATCCGCACCTCGCCCTGGACGACACCGCCCGGGACGACGTTGTCCTCGCTCAGCACGGTCTCGACCGAAGCCCCGCCGGCCCCCAGGCTCGCGAGCAGCCTCTTGAACGCCATGTCTCTCCCTCTTCAGGCTTTACGTGTGAACCCTTGATCCCTACAAACGCGATCCGACCGTGGCCGGTTCCGCGCCCTCCACCCTGGCAAGACGGACGCCTTCTCGCCCGGCCCGCGTGCGGGCCCGCCTGCGTTAGGCTCGGACGGCATGTTCGCGAGCCTCGACCGTACGCCCCTCTCCAGGGATTTCTTCGACCGTCCCATCCTCGAGGTAGCTCCCGACCTCCTGGGCCGCATCCTCGTGCGGAACACACCGGACGGCCCGATCGCCCTCCGCCTGACGGAGGTCGAGGCCTACGACGGTCAGAACGACCCCGGCTCCCACGCCTACCGCGGACGCACTCCCCGCAACGACGTGATGTTCGGTCCTCCGGGACACGTCTACGTCTACTTCACCTACGGCATGTGGTTCTGCATGAACCTGGTGTGCGGCCCAGAGGGGAAGGCGAGCGCGGTCCTGCTCCGCGCCGGCGAGATCATCGAGGGTGCCGAGCTGGCCCGCACCCGTCGGCTCTCGGCCCGCAACGACAAGGAACTGGCCAAAGGCCCGGCACGCCTGGCCACCGCCCTGGGCGTGGACC
This sequence comes from Streptomyces sp. AC627_RSS907, assembly GCF_019049165.1. NCBI lineage: Bacteria > Bacillati > Actinomycetota > Actinomycetes > Kitasatosporales > Streptomycetaceae > Streptomyces > Streptomyces sp. AC627_RSS907. The sequence continues at coordinate 759 of NZ_JAGMUE010000116.1, read as the reverse complement.
GCGCCTTCAACGGCACGGACGCCTGCTCGACGGAGGACACCCCGCTGCGCATCCTGACCGGCACCTCCGTGCCCCGCGACCAGGTACGCAACGGCCCGCGCACCGGAGTGGCCGGCGAGGGCGGTGTCCATCCATGGCGTTACTGGGTCGCCGACGACCCGACGGTCAGCCCGTACCGGGCCCACGTGCCGAGGCGGCGTCGCAGTTGACTCTCCCTTGGGGGACGCGTAATGTAGCCCGAGCCGCTTGACCCGGGTACGGCAATCGCCTGCAGCCGGAAGCGGCCAACCCACTACCTACCTCTTCCCCTCAGCGGGAGTGAATTCGGCGTGTCCGCATGCCCGAATTCGAACTCGCGGGACTCGATTATGAGTCCACGGAGGAATCGGCTAACGTAGTGAATGTCGAAAGGCCGACGGACGAAAGTCCGGAAGCCACGGCACATCCCGCCGACAGGGAATCGGATCGGAAAAGGATCTGATAGAGTCGGAAACGCAAGACCGAAGGGAAGCGCCCGGAGGAAAGCCCGAGAGGGTGAGTACAAAGGAAGCGTCCGTTCCTTGAGAACTCAACAGCGTACCAAAAGTCAACGCCAGATATGTTGATACCCCGTCTCCGGCCATCAGGCTGGGACGAGGTTCCTTTGAAAAACACAGCGAGGACGCTGTGAACAGTCGGATCATTCCTCCGACTGTTCCGCTCTCGTGGTGTACGCCGGATCACCGGCAAGCATTCACGGAGAGTTTGATCCTGGCTCAG
>NZ_JAGMUE010001135.1:0-579 GCF_019049165.1 Streptomyces sp. AC627_RSS907 | reverse complement strand
CGCTGCTCCTGCGGCTTGAAGACGCCGAGGGTGCCGGGGCCCGAGGTGTAGATGTAGGAGAACGTGACGTTCTTGTAGTTCGGCTTCTTCGCGGCGGCGTCGGCGAGCTGCTTGTCGATCTTCGCCGTCAGCTCCTTGGCCTTCTTCGGCTGGCCGAGCGCCTTGGCGATGAGGTCGATCTGCTGGTCCCAGTCGGTGCTCCACGCCTTGTCCGGGTAGGCGACGGTGGGAGCGATGTCCTTGAGGATGTCGTACTGCTTCTGCGTGATCCCGGACCACGGGGCGAGGATGACGTCGGGCTCCAGCTCCGTGATGGCCTCGATGTCGAGTTCCTCACCGCCGGTGAACTGCTTGGGCAGCTTCTTCCCTGACTTGGTGACCGCCTCGTGGATCCACGGCAGGTAGCCGGTCTTGTCGCTGCCCCACTCGTACTTCTCGATGCCCACCGGTACGTTGCCGAGCGCGATGGCCGTCTCCGCGGAGCCCTGGCCCAGGGTCACGACGCGCTGGGGCTTCTCCTTGATCTCGGCCTTGCCGAGCGCGCTCTTGATGGTGACCGGGAAGGCCCCGGCCTCGGCC
>NZ_JAGMUE010001134.1:845-1301 GCF_019049165.1 Streptomyces sp. AC627_RSS907 | reverse complement strand
CGCCACGCCCGAGCAGGCGGCCCGCGAAGCCGACGGCAGCCTCCCACGGGACGCGATCCCGCACCGTCGGTCGCCGTGGGCGGGGCGCCCGCGCGTCGCCGCGTCGCTCGTACGCATCGTAGCCACGAGCAGATGGCCCCGGTACCGCCCGCCACGCACAGAGCGGGCCGCGCCCCGGGCGGGGCACGGCCCGCTCCGGCGGGGTGCTACTCAGCGGAGGAATCGTCCTCCGCCGGCTGTTCCGCGGTCTGCCCCGGGCCGGAGCGCTGCTCCAGCACTCGTCCCTCGCCCGGCGCCAGGGTGCCGAGGATGCGCTCCAGATCGTCCATCGAGGCGAACTCGACCACGATCTTCCCCTTCTTCTGGCCGAGGTCGACCTTCACCCGGGTCTCGAAGCGGTCGGACAGCCGCGAGGCCAGGTCCGACAGCGCCGGGGACACCCTGGCCCCGGCCCGG
>NZ_JAGMUE010001134.1:0-768 GCF_019049165.1 Streptomyces sp. AC627_RSS907 | reverse complement strand
GGTGACGATCTCTTCGACCGCGCGGACCGACAGCCCCTCCGCCACGATGCGGTGCGCCAGCCGGTCCTGCTCCTCGGAGTCCTCGACCGAGAGCAGCGCCCGAGCGTGCCCCGCCGAGAGCACGCCGGCCGCCACGCGCCGCTGCACCGACGGCGACAGACGCAGCAACCGCAGGGTGTTGGTGACCTGCGGGCGGGAGCGCCCGATGCGCTCGGCCAACTCGTCGTGCGTGCAGTTGAAGTCCTGGAGCAACTGGTCGTAGGCCGCGGCCTCTTCCAGCGGGTTGAGCTGAGCGCGGTGCAGGTTCTCCAGCAGCGCGTCCAGCAGCATCTTCTCGTCGTCGGTCGCCCGGACGATCGCTGGGATCTTCGTCAGGCCCGCCTCACGGCAGGCGCGCCAGCGCCGCTCGCCCATGATGAGCTCGTAGCGCTCCGGGCCCACCTGGCGGACCACGATCGGCTGGAGGAGGCCGACCTCCTGGATCGAGGTCACCAGCTCGGCGAGGGCGTCCTCGTCGAACTCGGTGCGCGGCTGCCGAGGGTTGGTGGTGATGGAGTCCAGCGGCAACTCCGCGAAGTGCGCGCCCAGGCCGTCATCCATGGCCTTCAGGGGCGCGGGCTCCTCGACGGGCGCGTCCTCGATTTCACGTGAAACGCGCTGCGCGGGGGCGGCCTCGTCCTCGGACTGGCCACCCGGCGGCAGCGTCGTCACCTTGGCCGCTGCCACGCCCCGCTCCGGCGACAGCACCGGAACCGCCGTCGGCGAGGC
>NZ_JAGMUE010001133.1:0-585 GCF_019049165.1 Streptomyces sp. AC627_RSS907 | reverse complement strand
GGTGCTCGCCGTGCCCGGGGCTCCCGATCCCGTGACGCGCGCGGTGGTCGACGAGGTGCTGAGCATCGCGCGCTCCGAGCTGCCCGGCCTCGACGCCCGGGTCGGCTACGTCGGCGGCGCCGACGAGCAGGCCCCGGCCCTGGAGGACACGCTGGCTCAGGCCGCGCGCGACCGCGCGGGCCTGCTCGCCGCCGCGCGGGCCGACGCCGCCGGCCAGCCGGGCGACGCGGCGGGGGACGCGCCCGACGCCGCGGCCCAGGAGGCGGCGTACGCCGCGCGGCAGCAGGCCGTGATCGACGCGGACGGACCGGCGGCCGTGGTGGTGCCGCTCCTCGCCGGCCCCGACAGCGAGTTGCTGGCCCGCGCGCGGCAGGCCGTCGAGGGCAGCGGCTGCGCCGCCCTGTTCACCGACCCGCTCGGCCCGCACCCGCTGCTCGCCGAGGCGCTGCACGTGCGGCTCTCGGAGGCCGGGCTCGCCCGCGCCGACCGCGCCCGCCTGTTCACGGTGGCCACCGCTGCCGACGGCATCATCCTGGCCACCGTCGGCGGGCCGGAGGCCGTGCAGGCGGCGGGCATCACCGGCAT
>NZ_JAGMUE010001132.1:0-722 GCF_019049165.1 Streptomyces sp. AC627_RSS907 | reverse complement strand
CATACCCGGCCGCCCAGTTGGGACACCAGGCGGGAGGCGAGGACGCCGGCGAGCCGGTCGGAGCCCTGGCCCGCCGTGGCCGCCCTGACCTCCGTCCACCACACCGGCCCGTCCGCGCGGATGCCGAGCAGCCGGCTCACCTCACCGGGCACCCGGACCAGCGTGGGCGTCTCGACGGAGGCCAGCGGGCGGCCTTCGGCGTCGAAGAGTTGGATGACCGCGCCGTCGGCGGCCGTGCCCATGGTGACGTCGGGCCCGCCGGACAGCAGCCCGGTCAGCAGGCTCCAGGTGTCGGGCATGCGCTCGGTGAGCGCGATCACGTCCTTGGTCATGCGGCGATCACCTGTGCTCGTCCCCTTGCTCGTGCGCTGCGGACGCGTGGTCCCTGGCTGTGGTGGGCGGGGCGTGGGCCGTCTGGATCAGCCGGGGCGGTGCGCCGCGCCGTACCAACGTGCCCCGCCCGACGGGCTGGTCCTGGGCGTAGACGCCGGGGAAGAGCTGGCCTTCCGACCGGTCGCCGGTCATCACCAGGGCGGCCGTCCCGCTCTCGCGCAGCGTCATCAGGAACGGTTCGTACATCGCCCGCGAGGCGCCGGCCACGCGCCGCGTGATGACGAAGTGCAGCCCGATGTCGGGAGCGGACGGCAGGAACGGCAGGAACGGCTCCAACGGCTGCTGACCGGCCACCGCCAGCACGTCGTAGTCGTCCACGAGCACCACGA
>NZ_JAGMUE010001131.1:0-915 GCF_019049165.1 Streptomyces sp. AC627_RSS907 | reverse complement strand
TAACCAAGGAGGTAGCAGAACTCGGAGGCGGCGGAGAGCAGGTCCGACCGTACGGTTTCCTTCGCGGGCGCGTGAAGGAGCGGGGCCACGTTGTTCACCAGAAACGCAGCCGCGCTAGGGCGGGTTACCTTACCCCCCATGGCATGGTCCAACTGGGAGAAGTGCCTGATCATGGATCGGATCAGAGTGACGTCAGACGTGCCGATGCGGGCGAATTGATGGGAGGTGACGAGACTGCTGCGTTCCACGGCCTCCGCCCAGGAGGGCACGGCGAAAGTCGCCGAGAAGACGCTGGCGCTCAGTATGGTCCGACGCGAGGGGTCCATGTCCTGCCTTCCCAGAGCAATCAGGTCTTCAACAAGGTCTTTGTGAGTGGTACTCCCCGCTTCGGCTGGGAGCGCGGGAAAGCCCGCGTCGGCGAACGAAATCGCCCGTCCCAGCTTTCTGGATAACGCTTCCAGGACCAGCGGACGCACTCGCTGAACAGGCAGGTGTCCCTTGAGCCACTGATGGATGGATGGCTCGCGGTACCTTGTGGGTGCGCCTGCTTCGGTCGCGGCGCGGTTGACGGCCTGCGCGAACTGGCGAAGCGTCCAGCCGGTCTCTTGGAAAATCTTTTCGAGTTCGGTGTTCGGCCCTGATGGTGGCATCTGGCTCCACGCTCCTCGCGCGCCAACGCTCTTAACCGATCTTAAGTCCCGGAACTCGTCCCACGGTACCGCCGTGTGCGCCGTGCCAGTTCTCTGGAACGGAAACACCGCACCCTACGACGGTGTGACTGGCCGGACCGGATAACCCGCCCTCGCCCTCGGAGAGTTCCGTGAATGACCTCGACTGGACTCCACCCCCTTGCGACCGCCTGACCGTGCTGCCCGCCGGTCGTCAGTGGTACGCCGTCCGCACCGATGCCCGCAC
>NZ_JAGMUE010001130.1:0-596 GCF_019049165.1 Streptomyces sp. AC627_RSS907 | reverse complement strand
GTGGAGCGGTCGGCAGGAAGCCGCTCGGGCCCGTATCGTGAGAACCCGCCGTCGTGGGTAGCTGTACAAGCGCGGAGTTAGAGACCGGTAGAACGGTGACGCGCGGTGAGCCTTGGGCGAATCGCGCGCTTGGGGAGGCGTCGTGGACGACTACGCGGGTCGGGTACTCGCCGACCGCTATCGACTGCCGCTGCCGCCCGCCGATGAGTACGAGTTCGTGGAAACCCGCGCGTTCGACACCTACAGCGGCCAGGAAGTCCTGCTCAGGCAGGTGCCGTTGCCCGAGGTCGTCGAGGCCGAGGTGGTCGGCGAGGGCGCGGCCCACGGGGCGTACGGCGCCGGCGGTCGGCCGGGCGGCGGTCTCGACGCGCGGCGCAGGCCGGCGCACTTCGACGGCATCGGCGACCCGGCCGTGCGGCGCGCCATCGACGCGGCCACCGCCGCCGCACAGGTGCCCGACCACCCCCGACTCGACCAGGTCTTCCACGTCTTCGCCGAGGCCGGCAGCCTGTGGATCGTCAGCGAGTACGTGCCGGCCCGGCCGCTTGCCGCGCTGCTCGCCGAGCGCCCGCTCACCCCACACCGCGCCGCCGAGG
>NZ_JAGMUE010001129.1:0-563 GCF_019049165.1 Streptomyces sp. AC627_RSS907 | reverse complement strand
CATCGGCTCGGCCACCGGCTCGACCACCGCCCGGTCCGCCCCCGAACCGTCCTGCTGCCGCGCGCCCGGCCAGGCCACCCGCTCGGGGCCGCCGTCGACGACCGCCCGCGCGGCGCGAGCGGTCGCGCCCGTGGCCGCCACGGCCGGCAGCGTGCCACGCTCGCCGGCCGGCGCCGCGTCGGCGGTCGGCCCGACATGCACCACGCGGTCCGCGATGGCGAGCAGGGCCGGCCGGTGGACGATGAGCAACACCGTGCGGCCGACGGCCAGCCGGCGCACCGCGTCCACCACGAGGGCTTCCGTCTCGCCGTCCAGGTTCGCGGTCGGCTCGTCCAGCAGCAGCACCGGCCGGTCGGCGAGGAACGCCCGGGCCAGCGCCAGCCGCTGCCGCTGCCCCGCGGACAGGCCCACGCCGTCCTCGCCGATCACGGTCCGCGGCCCGTCCGGCAGCGTCGTGACGAAGTCCAGCGCGCTCGCGTCGCGCAGCGCGCCCCGTACCGCCTCGTCGTCGGCGTCCGGGCGGGCCAGCCGTACGTTCTCCGCGATGGTGCCCGCGAACAGGT
>NZ_JAGMUE010001128.1:0-700 GCF_019049165.1 Streptomyces sp. AC627_RSS907 | reverse complement strand
CAATTACGCAACTCCCGCGCCCCGCCCGCGCGCGACCGGCCAGGCCGGACCGGGCACGCCGCCGCCCCCGGTCAGCGGCCGGCGGCGCGCGGGTCGCTCCGTACGCGGGCGCGACCGGATCAGCCGTGGGCCCTGGCCGCGCGGCCGGCCACCAGGTGGCGCCGGAGGCGCCGCGCGCAGGCCACCAGGAAGAGGAGGAGGCTCAGCAGGCCGACGACGACCACCCCGCCGCGCGCGGACCACGTCTGGAGCGCGAGCATGACGTGGGCCACCGCGAGGTCGAGCGCCACCGCGCCGGCCACGGCCAGCACCGGGCGGCTGAGCGGGTCCACGCCGCGCAGCGCCGCCGCGATGGCGGACGCGGGCGCGACGACGAGGAAGAAGAGCGTGAAGGGCGCGCGCAGCGACGACGCGATGTCCGCGAAGGCGAGCACCACGCCCACGCCGCCGATGCCGAGCATCGCCCCGGCGACCAACGGGAGGGACGCCGGCGCCGGCCGCTCCTCCCGCTCCTGCTCGGAGTCGTACTCGGGAACGTCCTCCCGCGCGCCGTCGTGAGCGGCGTTCTCCTCCGCGTTCCGCGATGCCCGCCGCGTCGCCCGCCCTGCCGCGTGGTGTGGTTCGGCCGCTGCCGCGTACTCCGTGGAGCCGTGCGCGACGTGCTCCGTCCCGCTGTCCGTGGTGTCTCGTGCCGTCAGTC
>NZ_JAGMUE010001127.1:0-672 GCF_019049165.1 Streptomyces sp. AC627_RSS907 | reverse complement strand
GTACTGGCAGGGTCGGTACGCCGAGGTAGGGGCGTTCGCCGCGCCCCTTTTGCGGTCCGCCGCCGCGCGACTGCACGAGCAACCCTCCGACGCGCGGGCCGAGGCGTGGGGCATCGTGGCCGACGCCTACCGCATCAGCGCCTACGTCGCGAACCTCCTGGGCGTACGGGACCTCGCGTACGCGGCGATCGGGCACGCGCAACACGCCGCCCAGAACGCGGCCGACGACCTGCGTACCGCCCTGGTGATGTCCGGCCGCTCCTGGGTCTGCCTGCGCGACGCCCGGCTCTCGGAAGCGCTCGACCTCGCGGAACGCTCCGCCGCCGGCATCGAACCACGGTTCTCCCGCGCGACCCTCGACCAGCTCTCCGTGTACGGAGCGCACATCAACTTCGCCGCCGTGGTGGCATCGCGCTTGGGTGACAAGGATCGGGCAGCCGACTACCTCTCGCAATCGAACGCGACGGGGGCCCGCATGGGACGGGAGTTCCGCGCGAACGGCACCCTGTTCGGGCCCGTGTCCGCGACAACACAAGCGGTGGGCGTCAATGTGTCGCTTGGCCAGACCGGGAAGGCGCTCGCGCTGATCGAGTCGATTCACGACACCGCAGCACTCAGCGACGCCGCCAGACACCGGTACGAACTCGACAAGGCCATGGCACAGGCCGACGC
>NZ_JAGMUE010001126.1:0-557 GCF_019049165.1 Streptomyces sp. AC627_RSS907 | reverse complement strand
CGCCAACCCCCACACCCTGACCGCCGTGCTCAAGCGGGCGTGGGACTTCCCCGGCTTCGTGGTCAGCGACTACACCGGCGTGCAGGAGATGATCACGCACGGCTTCGCCGCCGACACCGCGGACGCGGCCCGGCTGGCGCTGACCGCCGGCGTGGACATGGAGATGGTCGGCACCACCATCCGCGACCACGGCGCGAAGCTGCTCGCCGCGGGCGACATCAGCCAACAGCGGCTGGACGACGCGGTGACCCGCATCCTGCGCGTGAAGTTCCAACTCGGCCTCTTCGACAACCCGTACGCCGACGAGGGCGCCGCCGTGACCGCCCCGACCCCGGCGGCCCGCAAGGCGGCCCGCGAGGTCGCCAGCCGCTGCCTGGTGCTGCTCAGGAACGAACGGAGAACGCTCCCGCTGCGCCGCGACACCGCCTCGATCGCGGTCGTGGGCCCCTTCGGCGACTCGCCCGACCTGCACGGGACCTGGGCCGGCCCGGGCGGGAAGAAGTTCCGCGCCACCACCGTTCTCGACGGGATCAGGAAGGCGGCCCCCACGGCCAGGG
>NZ_JAGMUE010000115.1:0-35563 GCF_019049165.1 Streptomyces sp. AC627_RSS907 | reverse complement strand
GATGCCTGTCGGCCGGACCTTGCCTGGGAAGGGTCACCGCATCCGGACGGATGGGGTGGCCCTTCGGGCGTTCCGGGGGGGGTGCGAGGGAGGGGGCAGAGCGCGACGGGCACGTGGCCGACGCGCGGGCTACGGGGGCGCGGAGGGGCCGGGGGCGGTATGCGAGACGTCCTGGGTTCCGTGGGTCGCTGTGGGCCCCAGAAGAGCGGTACCGGACCGGCGGACCTCTCGTCACACCGGTCCCGCGGGTGGGTGGGGCAGAGAACGGCAGGGCGGCGCGTCCGGCGGTGGGACGCGGTTACGCCGCCGCCTCCGGGGACACGGGTCCCGCATGAGTGCGGCACGGTCCCCGCAGGAGTAGGCATGGTGCCGCAGTAGTACGCACGGTCCCCACGAGTACGCACCGTCCCCGCAGGAGTACGCACGGCGCCCCCACGAGTACGCACGGTCCCCGCAGGGGTGCAGGGGCGGCACCGCCGCAGGGGTGCAGGGGCGGCACCGCCGCAGGGGTGCCGGTCACCCCGTCCCATCACGTCCGGCGGCCGGATTCCGGTAGCACCCGGCCTGGAGTGGAGCCGCCACGGCGACGCGGGGAACGCAGTCCCGCAAGGCCCGGGACGGGACGGAGCCGCCGTAGGGGAAGGCCCTGGTCCCGGCCGGTCCGAGCCGGTCGGGTGGGCGCGGGCGAGGCCTGGCCTCGTGCCCGCGGGCCGCGCGGCTACGCCGGCGCCCCCAGCTCCGCCCACACCCGCTTGCCCGCGACCCCCGGCGTGCGTACGACGCCCCAGTCCAGGCACAGCCGCTGCACGATGAACATCCCGTGCCCCCCCGGCCGTCCGGCGCGGTGCGGGGTGCGCGGTGCCGGCTGGCCCGCACCCCGGTCGGAGACCTCCAGCCGGATCACCTTCTTCTCACAGGTGATGCGCAGCTCGTCCGGTCCCTCGGCGTGCAGACAGGCGTTGGTGACCAGTTCGGACACCACGAGCAGTACGTCCTCGGCGGCGGCACGCTGGTCCGCGGTGGCGGAGGGCAGCCAGCCCCAGGCGTACAGCGCCTGACGGGTGAAGTCGCGTGCGAGCGGGACGACCCCGGCCTGGTCGTCGAAACTCAGCCTGCGGACCTGCCGCCCGCCGTCGCCCGCGGGCTCCGACGCGGACCCGGACGACGGGGATGCGGGCGCCCCGATCAGGGCGGCCTGCCCCGCGGACACGCCCCCCTCGGACTCCCCGTTCCCGGGCAGGCCCCCCTCGGACACCCCGGAAGCGCCGCTGGGCTCCGGACCGCGGTCGCCCGGCGGGTAGGGCCGGGTGGTGCTCATCAGCGCTTCACCTCACCGATTCACCAGTTCACGTTTCAAGGTCGTACACAGTCAGTTCAGGGTGTCTCCTGCCCGACCGGACCGTCCGAACACCCCTGTGTTCGGCGCGGAACACGGGGCAGGGTGGAAAACCCGGCCCCCAGGGAGCGCACGAGACCCGCCGGCGGCCGGACAAGGACCGGCTCAGTCGGACGAGTGGGACAGCGCGGCCTCGAGCGTGTCGTGGAGGGTGAAGACCGCTTCGGCCCCCGTGATCTCGAACACCCGGGCCACCACGGGCCGCATGGCCACCAGATGCACACCGCCCCCCGCGGCCTCCGCCTTCAACCGCGCGCCCAGCAGGACGTTGAGCCCCGTGGAGTCGCAGAACTCCAGACGCGAGCAGTCGACGACGAGCCGGTTGAATCCCTTGACGAGACAGTCCTCCAGCGGCTCGCGCAACAGGTCGGCGGTGTGGTGATCCAACTCACCCGCCGGTGTCACGACGGCACTGGGTCCCTCTTCCCGTACCCCAACCAGAAGCCGGCCCGACTGGGCACTGCCGACCGTCCCGCGGTCCATGCCGATTCTCTCTCCCGAGGTCGTGACTGCCTGCTGACGCCCTCGAACACTACGCCTTCCCCACGCACTCCGACAGCCGAACAACCGCACACAATCGGACAAACATGCACATGACACACTTGCGGTGGGCTCGGTAAACCCGATAGGGCTAGTAGGAACACGTACCCGACACGGCCGGCTTTGGAGGCGCCGCACACCGCAGTGCACGCAACTGGCTTCGGCAGCCGTATGCCGAGAACGATGGAGGACATCATGTCACCCCGGCTCGACGGATCGCGTACCCAGGAAGCGACGTCGACACTCCCTCCGGAACATCTGGATCCCATCGCGCACCACGACGCGGTCGTCGACCACGACGACGCACTCGCCGGGCTTCCGGACATCCCCGCCTACGACGAGGTCGCTCCGGCGGACGCCCGGGCCCTGTCCAAGACCCTCTTCGAGCGGCTGGAGTCGCTGGAGGAAGGCACCCATGAGTACGCGTACGTACGCAACACGCTCGTCGAGCTCAACCTCGCGCTGGTCAAGTTCGCCGCCTCCCGCTTCCGCTCGCGCAGCGAGCCGATGGAGGACATCATCCAGGTCGGCACGATCGGCCTGATCAAGGCGATCGACCGCTTCGAACTGTCGCGCGGTGTCGAGTTCCCCACGTTCGCGATGCCGACCATCATCGGCGAGATCAAGCGATTCTTCCGCGACACCTCGTGGTCCGTGCGCGTCCCGCGCCGCCTGCAGGAGCTGCGGCTCGACCTGGCGAAGGCCGGGGACGAGCTGGCCCAGCGGCTCGACCGCGCCCCGACGGTGGGCGAACTGGCCGAGCACCTCGGCCTGTCCAAGGACGAGGTCGTCGAGGGCATGGCGGCGTCCAACGCCTACACCGCCTCCTCGCTGGACGCCCAGCCGGAGGAGGACGACGTCGAGGGCGCGCTGGCCGACCGCATCGGCTACGAGGACCACGGGCTCGAGGGCATCGAGTACGTGGAGTCGCTGAAGCCGCTGATCGCCGAGCTCCCCTCGCGGGACCGGAAGATCCTCTCGCTCCGCTTCGTCGCGGGCATGACCCAGTCGGAGATCGGCGAGGAACTCGGGATCTCCCAGATGCACGTCTCGCGGCTGCTGTCGCGGACGCTGGTGCGGCTGCGCAAGGGGCTCACGGTGGAGGAGTGACCCTCACCGCGTGACGCTTGTCCTCCAGGGGGGCGGTCCGGCATCGGGCCGTCCCCCTCCGGGTCGTGCGCGCCGTGCCGGCGCGGACGCCCCGCACGGCCGGAACCCGCCGGTGACGGCCCGGCACCTCCCGTCCGACGGGCTCACAGCACGCGTACGCCCCTGCGCCAGACCCCGTCGACCAGCGGCACACCCGGCCGGTAGGCCAGGTGGACGTGGCTGGGGGCGTCGAGGAGGGCCAGGTCGGCGTACGCGCCCGGGCTCAGGCGGCCGACGTCCTCACGGCGCAGGGCCGCGGCGCCGCCCGCGGTGGCCGACCAGAGGGCCTCGTCCGGTGTCATCCCCATGTCCCGTACCGCCAGCGCGATGCAGAAGGGGACGGAAGAGGTGAAGGACGAGCCGGGGTTGCAGTCGGTGGACAGCGCGACCGTGACGCCGGCGTCGAGCAGGCGCCGGGCGTCCGGCCACTCGGCGCGGGTGGAGAACTCGGCGCCGGGCAGCAGGGTCGCGACCGTACGGCTGTTGGCGAGCGCGTCCACGTCGGCGTCGGTGAGGTGGGTGCAGTGGTCGGCGCTGGCGGCGTCGAGTTCGACGGCCAGCTGCACTCCGGGGCCGTGGGAGAGCTGGTTGGCGTGGATGCGGGGGTGCAGGCCCCTGGCCTTGCCCGCGGTGAGGACCGCGCGGGCCTGGTCGCCGTCGAAGGCGCCCTTCTCGCAGAACACGTCGATCCAACGGGCGTGCGGGGCGCAGGCGTCGAGCATCTCGCCGGTGACGAGGTCGACGTAGGCGGCCGGGTCGTCGGCGTGCTCGGGGGCGACGATGTGGGCGCCGAGGTAGGTGACCTCGTCGGTGTGGCGGGCGGCGACGGCGAGGGCGCGGGACTCGTCGGCGACGGTCAGGCCGTACCCGGACTTGGTCTCGAGGGTGGTGGTGCCCTGGCGCAGGGCCTCCGCGAGATAACGGGTGAGGCCCGCCTCCAGTTCCGCGTCGCTCGCGGCCCGGGTGGCGGCGACGGTCGTGCGGATGCCGCCCGCGCTGTAGGGGCGGCCGGACATGCGGGCGTTGAACTCCTCGGTGCGGTCGCCCGCGAAGAGCAGGTGGGAGTGGGAGTCGACGAAGCCGGGGATGACCGCCCGGCCGCCGGCGTCGACGTGATTGTCAGTGGCGGGTGCTTTGCTTGATTCACCGGTCCACGCGATGCGGTCGCCGTCGATGACGACGGCCGCGTCCCGGACCAGTCCGAGGGGGGAGCCGTCACCGAGGGAGGGGTCGTTGGTGACCAGCGCGGCGATGTTGGTGATGACGGTGCTGCTGCTCATGATGTGCGGGCTGTCCTCGTGGGGGCGGGAGCGGGTGGTCATGCGCGCAGGGCTTCGACGGCCCTCGCGAGGGCCCCGGGCACATCGGGCACGAGAGCGTGCGCCCCGTCGCGTACGACGTGCCGCCCGCCCACGATCGTGTGACGTACGTCCGCTGCCGTCGCGGCGAATACGGCCGTCTCGGCGCCGAGCCTGGGCAGCGGCCCCGCTGTTCTGACCGAGTCCAGCGCGATCGTCGCGAGGTCGGCGCGGGCTCCGGTCTCGATGCTGCCGGTGTCGTCCCAGCCGAGGGCCGCGTGGCCGTCGGCGGTGGCGGCGCGCAGCAGGGCGGCGGCGGTCCAGTGGCCGCGGGTGCGGGTGCGCAGGCGCTCGTTCAGCTCCATCGCCCGGGCCTCTTCGAGCAGGTCGACGACGGCGTGGCTGTCGGAGCCGAGGGAGAGCGGGGAGCCCGCCCGCTGGAGGGCGGCGGCGGGGCCGATGCCGTCGGCGAGGTCGCGTTCGGTGGTCGGGCACATGCAGGTGCCGGTGCCGCTGTCGCCGAGCAGGGCGATGTCCTCGTCGGTGAGGTGCGTGTTATGGACGCCGGTGGTGCGGGGCCCGAGCACGCCGTGGTCGGCGAGGAGCCGGGCGGGGGTGCATCCGTGGGCGTCGCGGCAGGCGTCGTTCTCCGCGGTCTGCTCGGACAGGTGCACGTGCAGCGGGGCCCGCCGCTCCTCGGCCCACTGCGCCACCATCGACAACTGGTCCGCCGGTACGGCCCGTACGGAGTGGACGGCGGCCCCGATCCGCGCGTGATCCCGTTCCTTGAGAACTGAACAGCGTTCCGCCCAGGCCTCGGCCGTCCCGTCGCAGAAGCGGAGCTGGTGGGTGTCGGGGGGCTGCCCGAAGCCGGAGGACAGGTAGCAGGTGTCGAGGAGGGTGATGCGGACGCCGGCTTCGGCCGCGGCCTCGACGAGGGCCTCGCCCATCGCGTTGGGGTCGGCGTAGGGGGTGCCGCCGGGCGCGTGGTGCACGTAGTGGAACTCGCCGACGGTGGTGATCCCGGCGAGGGCCATCTCGGCGTACACGGCACGGGCGAGGTCGCGGTAGGTCTCGGGGGTCAGCCGGTCGGCGACGGAGTACATGACCTCGCGCCAGGTCCAGAAGGTGCCGGAGCCGACCTGGACGGTGCCGCGCAGCGCGCGGTGGAAGGCGTGGCTGTGGGTGTTGGCGAGGCCCGGCAGTGTCAGTCCGCGCAGGATCTCGGCGCCCGGCGGCGGGGCGGGGACGTCCTGGCGGACGGCGGCGATGCGGCCGTCCCGTACGTCCACGGCGACGCCCGGCTCGGCATGGGTGCCGAGCCAGGCGTGCTCCAGCCAGTACGTCCGCTTGGTGGGGGTCACGTGCGGGCCAGCCCTTCCAGTACGTCGGTGAGTGCGTTCACCCCGGCCACGCAGTCGTCCTCGGTGGCGAACTCGGCCGGGGAGTGCGAGACGCCGGTGGGGTTGCGCACGAACAGCATGGCGGTCGGGACGCGTCCGGAGAGGATTCCGGCGTCGTGTCCCGCGCCGGTGCCGAGGACGGGGACCTTCAGGTCCGTGTCGTTGCCCAGGATGCGGGCGAGTTCGTCGCGCAGGGCGTGGTCGAACTCGACGACGGGGGTGAAGGACTCGCGCTCGACGTCGAGGTCCACGCCGTGGGCGGCGGCGTACTCGCGGGCGGCCTTCTCGATGCCGCCGACCACGGTGTCCAGGCTCGCCTGGTCGGCGGCGCGGGAGTCGAGCCAGCCGCGCACGAGGGAGGGGACGGCGTTGACGCCGTTCGGCTCGACGCCGACCTTGCCGAAGGTGGCGACGGCGCCGGCGAGTTCGGCCTCGCGGCGGGCGGCGAGGACGGTCTCGGCGTAGCTCAGCATCGGGTCGCGCCGGTCGGCGAGCCGGGTGGTGCCGGCGTGGTTGGCCTCGCCCCGGAAGTCGAAGCGCCAGCGTCCGTGCGGCCAGATGGCGCTCGCGATGCCGACGCGGTCGCCGGACAGGTCGAGGGCGCGGCCCTGCTCGACGTGGAGTTCGACGAAGGCGCCGATGCGGGCGAGCCGCTCGGGGTCGGGGCCGATGGTCTCCGGGTCGTATCCGGCGGCCTCCATGGCGTGGGGGAGCGTGATGCCGTCCCCGTCGGTGAGGCGGTGGGCCTGCTCGACGGTGAGCGTGCCGGCGGTGAGCCGGGAGCCGACGCAGGCGAGGCCGAAACGGGCCCCCTCCTCGTCACCGAAGTTGACGATGCCGACCGGCCTGGTGAGCCGCGCTCCCCTGCGGCGCAGCTCGTCCAGGGCCGCGAAGGCGGAGACGACGCCGAGGGGCCCGTCGAAGGCGCCGCCGTCGGGTACGGAGTCCAGGTGGGACCCGGTGACCACGGCGTTCCCGGCGGCCGGGTCACCGAGCCAGGCCCACTGGTTGCCGTTGCGGTCGGTCTCGTAGGACAGGCCGCGCGCCCGGGCCTGCTCCCGGAACCAGGCCCGGCACTCGGCGTCGGCGCCGGTCCAGGCGTAGCGGCGGTAGCCGCCGGAGGCGGAGCTGCGGCCGACCGGTAGCAGCTCCGCCCACATGCTGTGGAAGCTCACGCGGCGCCACCCTCGTGGTCCTCGCGCATCGGCACCCGCACGTCCCGTTCGGCCGCCACCGACTCGGCGATGTCGTATCCGGCGTCGACGTGCCGGATGACGCCCATGCCGGGGTCGTTGGTGAGGACCCGGCGGATCTTCTCGCCGGCCAGCGCGGTGCCGTCGGCGACGGTGACCTGACCGGCGTGGAGGGACCGGCCCATGCCGACGCCGCCGCCGTGGTGGATCGACACCCAGGAGGCGCCGGAGGCCACGTTGACCATGGCGTTGAGCAGTGGCCAGTCGGCGATGGCGTCGGAGCCGTCGAGCATGGCCTCGGTCTCGCGGTACGGGGAGGCGACGGAGCCGCAGTCCAGGTGGTCGCGGCCGATGACGACGGGCGCGGCGAGCTCGCCGCTCGCGACCATGTCGTTGAACCGTTCGCCGGCCCTGTCGCGCTCGCCGTAGCCGAGCCAGCAGATGCGGGCGGGCAGGCCCTGGAAGTGGACGCGTTCGCCGGCCATCTTGATCCAGCGGGCCAGCGATTCGTTCTCGGGGAAGAGGTCGAGGATCGCCCTGTCGGTCTTGGCGATGTCCGCGGGGTCACCGGACAGGGCGGCCCAGCGGAAGGGGCCCTTGCCCTCGCAGAAGAGGGGGCGGATGTAGGCGGGGACGAAGCCGGGGAAGGCGAACGCCCGGTCGTAGCCGGCGAGCTGGGCCTCGCCGCGGATGGAGTTGCCGTAGTCGAAGACCTCGGCACCGGCGTCCTGGAAGCCGACCATGGCCTCGACGTGCCGGGCCATGGACTCGCGGGCGCGGGTGGTGAATCCCGCCGGGTCCTTGGCGGCGGCGTCGGCCATGTCGTCGAAGTCGACGCCGACGGGGAGGTAGGCCAGCGGGTCGTGGGCCGAGGTCTGGTCGGTGACGATGTCGACGGGTGCGCCCATGGCGAGCAGTTGCGGCACCACCTCGGCGGCGTTGCCGAGCACGCCGACGGACAGGGGCCTGCGCTGGTCGCGGGCTTCGGTGGCCAGGTGCAGGGCGTGGTCGAGGGAGTCGGCCTTCACGTCGAGGTAGCGGTGCTCGATGCGGCGGTCGATGGCGCGGGGGTCGCAGTCGACGCAGATCGCGACGCCGTCGTTCATGGTGACGGCGAGCGGCTGGGCACCGCCCATGCCGCCAAGGCCGGCGGTGAGGGTGATGGTCCCGGCGAGGGTGCCGCCGAACCTCTTCGCGGCGACGGCGGCGAAGGTCTCGTAGGTGCCCTGGAGGATGCCCTGGGTGCCGATGTAGATCCAGGAGCCGGCGGTCATCTGCCCGTACATCGTCAGTCCGAGGGCCTCCAGGCGGCGGAACTCCTCCCAGGTGGCCCAGTCCCCGACGAGGTTGGAGTTGGCGATGAGGACGCGCGGGGCCCATTCGTGGGTCTGCATGACGCCGACCGGGCGGCCCGACTGGACGAGCATCGTCTCGTCCTGCTTGAGGGTCTTCAGGGTGCGGACCATGGCGTCGAAGGAGCGCCAGTCGCGGGCCGCCCTGCCGGTGCCGCCGTAGACGACGAGCTTGTCGGGGTGCTCGGCGACCTCGGGGTCGAGGTTGTTCTGGAGCATCCGCAGGGCGGCCTCCTGCTGCCAGCCCAGGGCGCTCGGCTGGGTGCCGCGCGGTGCTCGGACAGGGCGGGGTCCGGTCATGGTGCCTCCTGGTGGCTCGCTCCCGGCGGGCGTGTTGCTGTCTCTATTCACATCTTCTTCTCGTGAATAGAACTAGTCAATACGTTCGTGTCCCGGCGCGGGGCGCGTCGCGGGTGTTTGGCTGAGGGCACGGGGCAGGCGGCGAAGGGACGGAGGAGCGCGTGAACGACGACACGGACAGGGGCGGGGACGCGGGGGGCACCGACGCGGAGCGGGCCGCGCGACGGGACCGGGCGGTGCGGGCCGCGGTGGCGCGCGGGCTGCTCGGCCCCGACACCCCGGTCGTCGGGCTGCTGGACGTCACCGGGATCCGGGAGTCGGCGGCTCGGCTGCGGGCGGCGTTCGAGGCGGTGACGGCGCCCGGGACGCCCGTGCTGCACGCCTTCGCGGTGAAGGCGTGCCCGCTGGTTCCGGTGCTGCGGCTGCTGCACGGGGAGGGCATCGGCGCGGAGGTCGCGAGCCCGGGCGAGCTGGCCCTGGCCCGGGCGGCGGGTGTGCCGGCGGAGCGGACGGTGCTGGACTCGCCCGCCAAGACGCCGGGCGAGCTGCGGGAGGCGCTGGCGCTGGGCATCGCGGTCAACGCGGACAACCCGCAGGAGCTGGAGCGCATCGACGGCCTGATGGCCGAGGGGGCGAGCGGTTCTCCGCTCGGTATCCGGGTCAACCCGCAGGTCGGCGGGGGTTCCATCGAGGCGCTGTCGACGGCGACGGCGACCTCGAAGTTCGGCGTGGCGCTGCGCGACGAGGGGGCGCGCGAGTGGGTGGTGCGGGCGTATCTGGACCGGCCGTGGCTGACCCGGCTGCACGCGCACACCGGGTCCCAGGGCATCCCGTTGCCCCTGATGGCCCAGGGGGTGGCCGAGACGTACGCGCTGGCCGAGGAGATCAACGAGCGGGCCGGGCGCCGGCAGGTCGACACGCTCGACATCGGCGGCGGCCTGCCGGTGAACTTCGCGTCGGACGCGACGACACCGACGTACGCGGAGTACGCGCGGGTGCTGCGCGGGGCGGTGCCGGGACTGTTCGACGGGCGGTACGGGCTGGTCACCGAGTTCGGGAGGTCGCTGCTGGCCAAGCACGGCACGATCGTGGCCCGCGTGGAGTACGCCAAGAGCGCCGGGGGACGCCCGGTCGCGGTGACGCACGCGGGGGTGCAGGTGGCGACGCGGACCGTGTACGCGCCGGGGGCGTGGCCGCTGCGGATCGCCGTGTACGACGGCGAGGGGCTGCCGAAGGCGGGGCCCGCGGTGGTGCAGGACGTGGCCGGGCCGGCGTGCTTCGCGGGGGACCTGCTGGCCGCGGGGCGTGCGCTGCCGTTGCTGGAGCAGGGGGACTACGCGGCGGCGCTGGACACGGGGGCGTACTACTTCGCACACCACTACGCGTACAACTCGCTGGCGCGTCCCGCGGTCCACGGGTTCGTGGCGCACGGCTCCGAGGGCGTCGCCTTCGCGACCGTGCGGGAGGCGCAGTCGACCGGGGAGATCGTGGCCGAGGCGGGAGGGGAGCATGCCGCCGCGCTGACGGACGCGGTGCGCCGTGGGGCGTCCGGTGGCGCGTGAGCCACCGGCTCGGGGTGGCGGAGCGCGTCGGCGGGGCGGGGCCGCACGAGGTCGCGGCCTTGCCCCGCCCCGCCCTCCGGCCGGACTCGGCCTCGGCCCGAGGTCCTGGATTCGGCCCAAGGTCCCGGACTCAGACCAGGGTCCCGGACTCAGACCAGGGTCCTGGACTCAGACCAAGGCCGCCGTCTTGCGCCTCGCGCCGCCCGGGGCCGCGTCGCCGGCGGCGATGCCCGTGCTGCGGTAGGCGCGGACCGCCTTGCCCGCCGGGCGGCCGTTGCCGCGGGCGAGCCAGTCCACGCGGACCCACAGCAGGGCGCCGTCGGCCTGTTCGCGGCGGCCGATCCACCCGGACTTCAGCCACAGGCCCGCGCCGCAGCCGGCCATCAGCATCCCCGCCGTGGCGGGCACGGCGAAGGCGCTGCCCAGGGCGGCGAGGAAGGCGAGCAGCAGCCACCAGCGGTGGCCCCGGCGCCAGTTGCGAACCGTCACCGCACGGTCCTGGAGCACGTCGTGCTTGCCCGCGCGGGCTGCCGAGGCGGCCAGGGCCGTGTACCGCTTGCGGCGCACGGTCGCCACGACGGCCGCCGCGACGAGGAACAGGGCGGCGCCGGCCAGGACGCCGATCCGGCGCCCGGTCAGGCCCGGCACCAGCGCCCCGATGCCCGCCGCGAGTACGCCCAGCCACCACAGCGGTGCCGCCCCCGCCCGTACGACGACGGCGACCCGAGCCAGCCCCTGTCCTCCGCGCGCCACGTCCGTCCTCCTGTCCCAGTCCTGCTGCTGCGATGCGTGTGAAGGGTGTACGGCGAAGGAGGTTAACCGGAGAAGGTGAGACGAGTCTGAGAACCCGGCCGTGCCGGCCGTCCCCCGTCGCCCACACGTCAGTCCACGAACAGTCCCCGCGCCGCCGCCTTCGCGTCGAACTCCTCCAGCCGGGCCTGGGCGTCCGGCAGGTCGTCGCACATGGCTTCCAGCAGCATGCGGCCGAGCAGCATCGGCGCACAGGCCGTGTCGAAGGCGAGGCCGGTGCCGACGGCGGCGGGCAGCAGCAGGTCGGACACCTTGGCGACCGGCGCGAAGGCGGAGTCGGCGACGGTCACCACCGTGAGCCCCGCCTCCTTGGCGTGGGCGAGCGTGTCGACGACCTCGCGCGGATGCCGGGGCAGGGCGAAGCAGAGCAGGGACGTCGCCCCGGCCCGGACGGCGGCGTCGATGCGGTCGTGGATCATCGTGCCGCCCTCGTTCAGCAGCCGGACGTCCGGGTGGACCTTGGCGGCGAAGTAGGCGAAGCCGTGCGCCTGGGCCGCCGCCGCCCGCAGCCCGAGCACCGGCAACGGCCGGCTCTGGGCGAGGAGGCGGCCCGCCTCCCGTACCGGCCCGGGGTCGGCCAGTACCTGAGCCAGTTGCCGCAGGTTCTCGATCTCGGCCGCCACGGCCTGCTGGTACTCGTTGGGGGAGCCCGTGTCCGCGGCCGGCTCCGCGGGGGCGACCTCGCGCAGGTGGCGGCGCAGCGCCGGGTAGCCGTCGAAGCCGAGGGCGACGGCGAAACGCGTCACGGACGGCTGGCTGACCCCGGCCAGCTCGGCCAGCTCCACGCTCGACAGGAAGGGCACGTCGGCGGCCCGCCGCACCATGCTGTGCGCGATGCGCCGCTGGGTCGGCGTCAGCCGGTGCCCCTCGAAGAGCGCCTGCAGCCGCGCGGCCGGGCCGTCGGTCCCGTTCATGCCGTGCTCCCCCTCGACCTATTCACACATTACGGACTCTGCATACAGTTATACAGCGAGGTGGCGCACCGCACGACGCCGTTCGCCCGCACCGGCCGCCCTCCGCCGAAGACGGGGGCTACCCCCAGTGCCGTCACCGCCCCGGCTGCCTACCGTGGACGGCATGAGCGGAATGGACGCGCGCGACACCGATCTCAAGAAGGAACTCGACGCCACCCTGCGGACCCGCAGGGAACTCGGCGAGGAGTACGAGTCCGCGCTGGTCGACTCGTTCCTGGAGAAGGTCGACCAGCGCATCGACGGGGTGGTGGAGCGGCGGGTGCGCCGGCAGCTCGCCGAACAGCAGATGACGGCGGCGCGGGACAGCCGGTCGCCGAGGCCCACCGACTCCTTCGGTGAGCGCTTCGGCTTCGGCATCGTCTCGCTGGTGCTGGCCGTCCCGCTCTCCGCGATCGGCGGCGGTATCGCCCAGCTCCCCGGGCTGCTGACCGCCTGGGCGGGCATCGTCGGGGTCAACGTCGTCCAGGCCGCCCGCACCAATCCGGGCCTCTTCGGGCGCCGCCGCGCGGAGAAGGACGACGCCTGGCAGGACTGAGCCGGGCGGGACGGGGGCCGGGCAGGACGGGGGCCGGGCAAGACTGAGCCGGAGAGGACCGGGCCTCCCGGTCCGGCCCGGCCGGCCGGGCGGACGCCGTGCACGACGGCTGACGGCTGACGGCTGACGGCTGACGGCTGACGGCTGACGGCTGACGGCTGACGGCTGACGGGAGAAGACTGCGCGGGGACCGCCGCACCCCCATCGCTGGGGGGCGGGACGACGACGGTCCCCGCGGGGGACGCGGCGCCGGCCCCGAGGGGCCGGGCGGCGCGTCCGTGGCGTCCAAGGAGGTCCGGGAGCCGCTCCGGAAGGTCCGTGACGCCGTTCGGTGCCGGTCGGGCGGGGAGCCGCTCCCGCCCTGCCGACAACGACTACTCTGCCGGGCCCGTGTTAACCGTGTGCTGCGCGAACGTGTCGCCCACGTACCACTTCCGCGAAGTCCGCGAAGATCACCCGGCGCCCGGGGTGCGGCCTCACGGCCCGCGGTTCACCCGGCGTTCACCACCGCGACCGCGGGGCCGGGCCGGCCGCTGCCCGTGACCGTCCGTCACTTGCCCCCGCCGGCGAGGAAGGACAGCAGATCCTGACGGCTGACCACACCGGTCGGCTTGCCCTCGACGAGGACGATCGCCGCGTCGGCCACGCCGAGCACCGACATCAGGTCCGCCACCGGCTCGCCGGAGCCGACCTGGGGCAGCGGGGTCGACATGTGCTTCTCCAGCGGGTCGCCCAGCGAGGCTCGCTTGGTGAACAGGGCGTCCAGCAGTTCGCGCTCCACGACCGAGCCGACGACCTCGGCGGCCATCACGTCCGGGTGACCGGCGCCGGGCTTGACGATCGGCATCTGCGAGACGCCGTACTCGCGCAGCACCTCGATGGCCTGGCCGACGGTCTCGTCCGGGTGCATGTGGACGAGGGAGGGGATGGAGTCGCCCTCCTTGTGGTTCAGGACGTCGGCGACACGGGCGCTGGTGCCGGCGTCCTCCAGGAAGCCGTAGTCGGCCATCCACTCGTCGTTGAAGATCTTGCTGAGGTAGCCGCGCCCGCTGTCCGGCAGCAGGACGACGACCACGTCGTCCTCGCCGAGCCGCTCGGCCACTTCGAGCGCCGCGACGACGGCCATGCCGCAGGAGCCGCCCACCAGCAGGCCCTCCTCCCGGGCGAGGCGGCGGGTCATCTGGAAGGAGTCCTTGTCGGAGACGGCGACGATCTCGTCGGCGACGTCACGGTCGTAGGCCGTCGGCCAGAAGTCCTCACCGACGCCCTCGACCAGGTACGGCCGCCCGGAGCCGCCGGAGTAGACGGAGCCCTCGGGGTCGGCGCCGATCACCTTCACGCCGCCGTCGCTGACCTCCTTCAGGTAGCGCCCGGTGCCGGAGATGGTGCCGCCGGTGCCGACGCCCGCGACGAAGTGGGTGATCCTCCCCTCCGTCTGCTCCCACAGCTCGGGGCCGGTGGAGTGGTAGTGGGAGAGCGGGTTGTTCGGGTTGGAGTACTGGTCCGGCTTCCAGGCCCCCGGCGTCTCGCGGACCAGCCGGTCGGAGACGTTGTAGTACGAGTCCGGGTGCTCGGGGTCGACCGCGGTCGGGCAGACGACGACCTCGGCGCCGTAGGCGCGCAGGACGTTGATCTTGTCCGTGGACACCTTGTCGGGGCAGACGAAGACGCACTTGTAGCCCTTCTGCTGCGCCACGATCGCGAGCCCCACGCCCGTGTTGCCGCTGGTCGGCTCCACGATCGTGCCGCCGGGCCGCAGGGCTCCGCTCTTCTCCGCGGCCTCGATCATGCGCAGGGCGATGCGGTCCTTCACCGAGCCGCCCGGGTTGAAGTACTCCACCTTGGCCAGGACGGTCGCCCTGATGCCCTTGGTCACGCTGTTGAGCCTCACCAGCGGGGTGTTGCCGACGAGGCTGATCATCGAGTCGTGGAATTGCACCGTTGTCTCCGGATGCTGCAAAAGATGCGGTCGTAGTGGTTCCGCCAGCCTATGGCCTGCCGGCCCGCCCGGACCCCGTGACGGTCGTTCACTCCCCGTTGAGATTGGGCGACCGTCCGTACGGGGCAAGCAGTGGATGTACGGGTTCGAGGAGGTGGCGGCGACGCATGACAGGTATGTCGAGGGCGAGGGTGGCCCGGCGGATCGCGGCCGGCGCGGCGTACGGCGGCGGCGGCATCGGGCTGGCCGGCGCGGCCACGGTCGGTCTGCTGCTGGCGGAGGTGCAGCTGGCCAGGCGCCGGGTGGGTATCGGCACACCGCACCGGGTGCCGAACGCGCAGGGGCTGTACGGCGACGTCCTGCCGACGGCCGGTGATCCGCCGCTGCGGTTGATGATGCTGGGCGACTCCACGGCCGCCGGACAGGGGGTGCACCGGGCCGGGCAGACGCCGGGCGCGCTGCTGGCGGCGGGGCTCGCGGCGGTGGCGGAGCGGCCGGTGGAGCTGGGGTCGGTGGCGTCGCCGGGGGCCTGTTCGGACGATCTGGACCGGCAGGTGGGGCTGGTGCTCGCGGATCCGGGGCGGGTGCCCGACATCTGCGTGATCATGATCGGTGCGAACGACGTCACCCACCGGATGCCGGCGACCCGCTCGGTCCGGTTCCTGTCGGGGGCGGTACGGCGGCTGCGCACGGCCGGCGCGGAGGTGGTGGTCGGCACCTGTCCGGACCTGGGCACGATCGAGCCGGTGCGGCAGCCGCTGCGGTGGCTGGCCCGGCGGGCCTCGCGGCAGCTGGCGGCGGCGCAGACGATCGGCGTCGTGGAGCAGGGCGGGCGCACGGTGTCGCTGGGCGATCTGCTGGGCCCGGAGTTCGCGCAGAACCCGCGGGAGCTGTTCGGCCCGGACAACTACCACCCCTCCGCGGAGGGGTACGCCACGGCCGCGATGGCGGTGCTGCCGTCGGTGTGCGCCGCGCTCGGCCTGTGGCCGGCCGAGGAGGAGCGCCCCGACGCCCTGCGCCGCGAAGGGTTCCTGCCGGTGGCCCGGGCGGCGGCCGAGGCCGCGTCCGAGGCGGGCACGGAGGTCGCGGCCGCGATGCCGTCGGGGCCGCGGGGCCCCTGGGCCCTGCTCAAGCGGCGCCGACGCCGCCGGGTGTCGGAGACGGAGCCCGCCAGCCCGTCCGGCGTCTGACACCGAGCCCGCCCGGACCGACCGGGGCCGGGGCCGCGCTCCCCGGCCCCGGCGCCACCGACCGGCGGAGACGGAACCCGCGGCCCGTCCGGCACTTGGGGATGGGCCCGCCCGGACCGACCGCGCCGGGGCCGCGCTCCCCGGCCCCGGCGCGGTCGGACCAGCGGAGACGGAACGCACGGCCCGTCCGGCGTTTGAGGACGAGGCCGTCCAGGCCGACCGGGGCCCGGGGGCGCGGCCCCGGGGCGTCCGTCACGAGGCACCGCACGGGGGAACGCGCAACCGCCGGAGGCCCAAGCAAGCGCTTAGAAAGTTGCGGCCCATGTCACACCCCCGCACCCGTGACCCAGCCCCTACGTCCGGGTAACTTCCCAACCAGCGCCGCCCGCCCACCGTCGTACCGACCCGCCACTGGAGCCGTGATGCCCGAAGCCGTGATCGTCTCAGCCGCCCGCTCCCCCATCGGCCGCGCCTTCAAGGGCTCCCTGAAGGACCTGCGCCCCGACGACCTGGCCGCCACGATCATCCAGGCCGCCGTCGCCAAGGTCCCCGAGCTGGACCCGAAGGACATCGACGACCTGATGCTCGGATGCGGCCTGCCCGGCGGCGAGCAGGGCAACAACCTCGGCCGGATCGTCGCCGTCGAGATGGGCATGGACCACCTGCCCGGCTGCACCGTCACCCGGTACTGCTCCTCGTCCCTGCAGACCTCCCGCATGGCCCTGCACGCCATCAAGGCCGGCGAGGGCGACGTGTTCATCTCGGCCGGCGTCGAGATGGTCTCCCGGTTCGCCAAGGGCAACTCCGACAGCCTGCCGGACACCCGCAACCCCCTCTTCGCCGAGGCGGAGGCCCGTACCGCAGAGGTCGCGCAGCAGGAGGGCACCACCTGGCACGACCCGCGCGAGGACGGCCTCGTTCCCGACCCCTACATCGCGATGGGCCAGACCGCCGAGAACCTCGCCCGTTGGAAGGGCGTCACCCGGCAGGAGATGGACGAGTTCGGCGTCCGCTCGCAGAACCTCGCCGAGGAGGCCATCAAGAACGGCTTCTGGGAGCGCGAGATCACCCCGGTGACCCTCCCCGACGGCACCGTCGTCTCCAAGGACGACGGCCCCCGCGCCGGTGTCACCCTGGAGGGCGTGGCGGGCCTCAAGCCCGTCTTCCGCCCCGACGGCCTGGTCACCGCCGGCAACTGCTGCCCGCTCAACGACGGCGCCGCCGCCCTTGTGATCATGAGCGACACCAAGGCCCGCGAGCTGGGCCTGACGCCGCTGGCCCGCATCGTCTCCACCGGCGTGTCCGGCCTGTCCCCCGAGATCATGGGCCTGGGCCCCGTCGAGGCGAGCAAGCAGGCCCTGTCCCGCGCCGGGCTGACCATCGACGACATCGACCTGGTCGAGATCAACGAGGCGTTCGCCGCGCAGGTCATCCCCTCCTACCAGGACCTGGGCATCCCGCTGGAGAAGCTGAACGTCAACGGTGGCGCCATCGCCGTCGGCCACCCCTTCGGCATGACCGGCGCCCGCATCACCGGCACGCTCATCAACTCCCTCCAGTGGCACGACAAGCAGTTCGGCCTGGAGACGATGTGCGTCGGCGGCGGCCAGGGCATGGCCATGGTCATCGAGCGCCTGAGCTGACCGGCGCCCCGCCGGACGGCCGCCCGGACGACCGTCGGTAGCGGCGGACGGACCCAGCGTGACAGTGCGGCCCGGAGCCCCGGCCACCCCAGGGTTCTGGGCCGTTTTGTGACCCAATCTCCCCCAGGATGTGACCTACCTCTCCCGTATCCTGGATCCACGCAGGTCAGACCAGCCCCACCCCCACCGTCCAGGCCCAAGGTCCTGTCCGTTTCGTGACGTTACGCACTGACAGACGGTTAGTCCTCCCTTCAAGCTGATGTAGGAAGTCGGGGGTCGACTTTGAACCGGGAGTACGTCAGTGAGCGCCATGCCCATCGCCCTGCTGCTCACCACGGCCGCCACCGGCGCCGTGGGCGTCGCCGTTCTGCGCGCCGTGCTGGTGCTGCGCCGCCAGGTGGCGGCCCTGCGCACCGAGCTGGCCGAGAGCCGTGCCGCCGCCACGCGGGGCCGTGTGCCCGCCGCGCGCACCACCGCCGACGCCGACGAGATACGCGCCGCCGTCGCCGAGGCGCTCGCCGAGGAGCGGGAGCGGGAACTCGCCGAGGCACGGGCCTTCTGGGCCGCCCAGGAGTCGCGGGACGTCTCCGACGCACCCCTGCTGCTCGGCCTGTCCGACAGCGAGCTGTTCCTGCCGCGCCAGGCCGACTTCGTGGGCCTGGAGCCGGTGGTGGAGCCGGGGACGGACACCGACGAGCCGACCCCCACGGACTCCGCCCACGGAGGCCCCGGCGGTCACGGCAATCACGGCAATCACGGCGGTCACAGCGGCCCCCGGGACTCCGCGGAGCTCGCCGCCGCCCGCCGACGGCACCCCTCGCACCCGGACTTCGTGCCGAACCCGTCGCCGGCCGTGGGCGACCACGAGCGCACCGTCGCCACTCTTGAGGAGCTCGCCGAGTCGAGCGTCGCGCTCACCGACGTCCGCCCGGGCCCGTTGGGCACGCTCGACGTGTACGTCTTCGCCGACGGGACCACCCTCTGCATGACCCCGGGCCACCGCGAGACCGCGGAACGCCTGGCCGCCGCGCTGGGCGCGGGCAAGACGCCCTACCTGCTCGGCGGCTCGGGGATCTCCGGCGCCTACACGCTGACCTTCGCCTGCGGCGAGGAGAACGTGTACATCCTGGCGGACCGCGTGATCGCGTCCCTGTAGTTCCCCGGGTGGTCCCCCGCGTGCGCCGGAGGCCGCCGGGCGCTCACACCCCGGCCCGCTTGCGCGCCTCCTCCACCAGCACCACCGCTTCCTCGACCTGGCCCTCGTCCCGCAGGACGAGGGCCAGGTCGTGCGCGGCGACGGCGATCTGGTCGGCGGCGGCGAACATCCCCGCGTCCGGCATCTGCCTGGGCTCCGCGTCCGGTTCCTCCACGAGCTGGGCACGCCGGGACAACTCCCTGGCCAGCGCCAGGGCCTCGGCGGCGGCCCCGCGTTGCAGCCGGCTCTGCGGAGCGGCGCGCAGGCGGTCGGCGAAGTCGTCCACGGCACGGGTCAAAGGCGTCGTATCAACCACGGCGCGAGCGTACGCGGCCGTACGGGACTGTTGCCAACGGGCGAACGCTCAGGCACGGTGACCTGAAGGACCGGCTTACCTCCCCATTCGTCCGGAGGCGCCGATGTCCCACGTCTTCTCCGAGGAGACCCATCGCAACCTGCTCGCCCGTATCCCTCACTGCACCGGTCGTGAGATCTCCGACTGGCTGCGCGCCGTCGAGGACGGCCCCTCCCTCTTCCGTTTCGAGGAGAAGGTCAGCTGGCTCCGCCACGAGCACAACCTGGCCTACGGCCACGCCAAGGCGATCGTCCGCGAGTACGACCTGAGGAGGGCCGCGCGCAGGCTGCTCTGAGCGTGCCCGCGGTTCCGGCCGTCCGCACCCCTGCCCGTCCACCCGTCCACCCGTCCACCCGTCACACGACGACGAAGGGCCCCGGGCGTGTCGCCCGGGGCCCTCCACGCGTCGCGCCGAGGTGCGGCGCGACGTGTCAGCCGTACTAGTCGCTGCTGTTGAGGATCGAGATGAGCCGCAGGAACTCGAGGTAGATCCACACCAGCGTCAGCGTGAGGCCGAAGGCGGCGAGCCAGGCCTCCTCGCGCGGGGCCCCGTAGGCGAGGCCGTCCTCGACCTGCTTGAAGTCCAGGGCGAGGAAGCAGGCGCCGAGGATGATGCCGACGACACCGAAGACGACACCGAGCGCGCCGCTGCGGAAGCCGAGGCCGTCACCGCCGCCGAACACGGCGAACAGCAGGTTCACCGCCATCAGGAGGACGAAGCCGAGCGCGGCCGCCATCACGAAGCCGTAGAAGCGGCGGTTGACGCGGATCCAGCCGGCCTTGTACGCGATCAGCACACCGGCGAAGACCGCCATCGTGCCGATCACGGCCTGCATGGCCGCGCCGTCGGCGATCCGGTTGTCGACGACGCTGGAGACGACGCCGAGGAAGACACCCTCGAACGCCGCGTAGAGCAGGATCAGCGCCGGCGAGGCCTTGCGCTTGAAGGACTGGACGAAGCCCAGGACCATACCGATCAGCGCGGCACCGACGGCGATGCCGTAGGAGCGGTTGATGTTGGCGTTGTCCACGGGCAGCAGCGCCCACGCGAGCGCGGCCGTCACCACGAGCACACCGAGCGTGGTCGCCGTCCGCAGGACGACGTCGTCCATCGTCATCCGGCCGGGGGTGGCCGGCGCCTGCGGCGGCGCGCCGTGCTGCAGGTCCTGCTGGGCGTACGGGTTCTGGGCGTAGGGGTTGCCGGCGGGCTGGGCGTACGGAGCGCCCTGCGCGTACGGGTTGCCCTGCGTGGCGACGGCGGGACCCCCGGCCTGCGGCGCGGCGTTGAAGCCCGCGTAGCCGTTGTCGCGGCTGAACCCCCGTCGCGAGAAGACCGGGTTTCTGCTCCTCATTTCACTCCTCCATGGCCACACTGCGCAGCCTTGGCTCAAGAGTAATAGAACGGCAAAGGAATGACCCTACTGCTTGGGGAGGATCTTTCCCTCGCACTTGCGGACAACACGCTACGCGGATCAGTGATTCCCCTCACGGCTGGGGCGTACGCCGGTCCGCGCGCGGTCCGGGCGCCGGTCCGTGTGCGCTCACCCGATCGGGGGGCGGTGCGGGCCTCGGCATCGGAGGTATCGGTGCGGGCCCCGGCATCGGAGATCGGTACGGGCCTCGGCGAGGTCGGCTCCGGCGGGGCCGGTCACGATGACGCGGACGGTGCCGCGACGCATCGGTCGTCCCGGTGGAGGACGCACGGGGACGAAGACGTCGGAAGTGCCCGGAGCCGGACTTGAACCGGCACGCCCGCGAAGGGGCAGCGAGGTTTAAGCTCGCCGTGTCTGCATTCCACCATCCGGGCAGGCCATGGGCTCCGCTTCGAGTGCCTTGAGCCTATCGGGGCACACCCGCGAACCGGAGGCGAGCGGACCGATGTTGTCTTATTTTATTGGCACCTGAGGGGGCATCAGCTCCCGGGGTCGGGCCGTCCACACATGACCACAGCCTTGCTCGCGCTGCTCGGCCATGCATGCGGAATGACGGAATTTCACCGTCTCAACAGGACGCCCGCCCCGTTCTCGCACCGCACGGGCCGCGGCGGCTCCGTCAGGGGCGCCCGTCATCCTCAGGTAGTACACGGGGCCGGGACGTCCGACCGGAGTCGCCCCTGGGAACCGGAACTGCGGCTGACTACACGGCGCCCGGTGGCCGGAAGGATGGACGACGTCCCCGAGCACACGCCGTACCGACAGGAGCACCTTCCCGTGACCACCGCACCCATCGCCGACCGGTCCACCGCCGTGGCCGCACGCGCCACGGAACTTTCCAAGATCTACGGCCAGGGTGAGACCCAGGTGGTCGCCCTGGACCGCGTCTCCGTCGACTTCCGGCAGGCCGAGTTCACCGCGATCATGGGCCCCTCCGGCTCCGGCAAGTCCACCCTGATGCACTGCGTCGCCGGGCTGGACACCTTCTCCTCCGGCTCGGTGCGCATCGGCGACACCGAACTGGGCTCCCTGAAGGACAGGCAGCTGACGAAGCTGCGCCGGGACAAGATCGGCTTCATCTTCCAGGCGTTCAACCTGCTGCCGACGCTGACCGCGCTGGAGAACATCACCCTCCCGATGGACATCGCGGGCCGCAAGCCGGACAAGCAGTGGCTGGACTCCGTGATCCAGATGGTCGGGCTGTCGGGACGTCTCGGTCACCGCCCCTCCCAGCTCTCCGGCGGTCAGCAGCAGCGCGTGGCCGTGGCCCGGGCGCTGGCCTCCCGGCCGGAGATCATCTTCGGTGACGAGCCGACCGGAAACCTCGACTCCCGTTCCGGTGCCGAGGTGCTGGGCTTCCTGCGCAACTCGGTGCGTGAGCTGGGGCAGACGGTCGTGATGGTCACCCACGACCCGGTGGCGGCCGCGTACGCGGACCGGGTGGTCTTCCTCGCCGACGGCCGCATCGTCGACGAGGTGTACGGGCCGACGGCCGACTCGGTGCTGGACCGCATGAAGCGGTTCGACGCCAAGGGCCGCACCAGCTGACGTCCCGCCCGCCCCTCCCCCGTACGTCTGGACAGAGAAGACCCATGTTCCGTACCGCCTTGCGCAACGTTCTCGCGCACAAGGCCAGGTTGTTGATGACCGTGCTCGCCGTGATGCTCGGCGTGGCGTTCGTGTCGGGCACCCTGGTCTTCACCAACACCATCACCGACGCCCTGGAGAGCAGCTCCGCCAAGGGGTTCGACCAGGTCGACGTCGCCGTGACGACCGAGTACCAGGACGCCGAGGGCGACAAGGTCGGCAAGGCTCCCGAACTGACGCAGGCACTCCTCGACGACAGCGCGAAGGTGCCCGGCGCGGCCTCCGCGATCGGCGTCGTCTCCGGCTTCACCGCCGTCGCCGACAAGGACGGCGACCTGATAGGCGACGGCTGGAGCACGAAGGGCGGCAACTACTGGGGGGCCGAGGACCCCCGGTACCCCCTGGTCGACGGGCGGGCCCCGAAGGGCGAGGGCGAGATCCTCATCGACTCCAGGACCGCCGAGCGCACCGGCTACGGCGTCGGCGACACCGTGCGGATGTCCGTCGAGGGCCCGGTCCTCACCCCGAAGGTCACCGGCGTCTTCACCACCGACGACGGCAACGTCGCGGCCGGCGGCAGCCTCACCCTGTTCGACACGGCGACCGCGCAGAAGCTGTTCGGCAAGGCGGGCACGTACGACGAGATCGACGTCACGGCGAAGGCCGGTGTCACGCAGGCCGCGCTGAAGGCGCAGTTGGACAGGGTGCTGCCGAAGGACCTCGTCGAGACCACCACCGGCCAGGAGCTGGCCGACGACCAGGCGAAGATGATCTCCTCGCAGATGGGCAGCATGAAGCAGGGGCTGCTGGTGTTCGCCGGCATCGCGCTGTTCGTCGGTACGTTCATCATCGCCAACACCTTCACGATGCTGGTCGCCCAGCGCACCAGGGAACTGGCGCTGATGCGCGCGGTCGGCGCCTCCCGCCGGCAGGTCACGCGGTCGGTGCTGATCGAGGCGTTCGTGGTGGGCGTGGTCGCCGCGGTGACCGGTCTGCTCGCGGGCATCGGCATCGGGGCCGGGATGCGCTCCCTGATGGGCTCGATGGGCGCGGTCGTGCCCGACGGGCCGCTGGTGATCTCACCCGGCACGATCGTCACGGCCCTCGCGGTCGGTGTCCTGGTCACCATGCTGGCGGCGTGGCTGCCGGGCCGCCGGGCGGCGAAGATCCCGCCGGTCGCGGCGATGAACAGCGTGCACGCCAAGGCCACGACCAAGTCGCTGGTGCTGCGCAACACGCTGGGCGCGCTGGTCTCGGCCGCCGGCGTCGCGGTCGTCCTCGCGGCGACCACGATGAGCGGCTCCGACGGGCAGGCCCCGATGGGCATGGGCGCGGTGCTGCTGATCATCGGCGTGTTCATCCTGACCCCGCTGCTGTCCCGCCCGCTGATCGCCGCCGCCGCGCCCGTGCTGCGCGTGTTCGGCGTCTCGGGCAAGCTGGCCCGGCAGAACTCGGTGCGCAACCCGCGCCGCACCGCCGCCACCGCCTCGGCGCTGATGATCGGCCTCACCCTGATCACCGGCATGACGGTGATGGCGGGCAGCCTGCAGAAGTCGATCGACAAGATGGCGTCGGCGTCCATCAAGGCCGACTACGTGGTCTCCATGGCCAACGGCAACCAGCTCTCCCCGGACGTCGCCGGAAAGCTGGCCAAGGCCGACGGGGTCACCGCCGTCAGCCCGCTGCGCAACGCGGAGTCCCGCATCGACGGGGAGACCGAGTACCTCACCGGAGTCACCGGTTCCGTGATCGGCGAGCTGACCGACCTGAAGGTCGAGCAGGGCGCCTTCGAGGTCGGCGGCACGAACGTCGTCGTGGACGCCGACACCGCGAAGGACCACGGCTGGAAGGCCGGCTCCGCCTTCACCGCCGCCTACGAGGACGGCGCGAAGCAGCAGCTGAGGGTCGCTGGTGTCTACGAGGGCAACGACATGATCAGCGGCATCATGGTCGACCTCCCCAACGTCGCCCCGCACCAGTTGGACCCGGTCGACATGCAGGTGATGGTGAAGATGTCCGACGGGGCCTCCTCGGCCGCGAAGGACAGCCTGGTGAAGGCGCTGGACACCAACCCGGCGATCAAGATCCAGGACAAGCAGGACATCTCCAACGAGACGGCGAAGATGTTCACGCTGATGCTGAACATGCTCTACGGCCTGCTGGCCATGGCGGTGATCGTGGCCGTCCTCGGTGTCATCAACACCCTGGCCATGTCGGTCTTCGAGCGCTCCCAGGAAATCGGGATGCTGCGGGCGATCGGCCTGGACCGCAAGGGCATCAAGCGGATGGTCCGCCTGGAGTCCCTGGTGATCTCCCTCTTCGGCGGGGTGCTCGGTATCGGCCTGGGCGTGTTCTTCGGCTGGGCGGCCGGTGAGCTGATGGGCGCGACGATGCCGACGTACGAGCTGGTCCTGCCCTGGGGCCGGATGGGCGTCTTCCTGCTGCTGGCCGCGGTGGTGGGTGTTCTGGCGGCGCTCTGGCCGGCCCGCCGGGCGGCGCGCCTGAACATGCTCCAGGCCATCAAGGCGGAGTAGCCGCCGGTACGGACGGAGGAGGAGGGCCCCGTTCCCGGGTGGGAGCGGGGCCCTCGGGCGTCCGGGGCCCCGGCGTTCCGAGTTCCCCGCGTCCGCACGGCGCCCGCTCAGTTCCAGGTACGGGTGCGCAGCGGCAGGCCTGAGCCGCCCGCGTCGGGGGTCTTCACGGCGAGGATCTGGTTGACGCCGATGCGGTTGCGCTCGAAGGAGAGCGCGGAGGCGGCCATGTACAGGCGCCACACACGGGCGCGGCCGGGGCTGACCAGCCGCGTGGCCGTCGCCCAGTCGGACTCCAGGTTGGCGATCCAGCGGCGCAGGG
The DNA here is from genome assembly GCF_019049165.1 of Streptomyces sp. AC627_RSS907. Lineage (NCBI taxonomy): Bacteria > Bacillati > Actinomycetota > Actinomycetes > Kitasatosporales > Streptomycetaceae > Streptomyces > Streptomyces sp. AC627_RSS907. The sequence goes on along the minus strand of NZ_JAGMUE010000115.1, from coordinate 10,856 downwards.
TGAGCGCGTAGTGCTCGCGGATCGACTCCACGTCGCGCACCTCGAACCCGGCGCGCTCCAACTGGGTCACGGTGGTGCCGACGGGGGCGAGTTCGCCGTCGGGGAAGACGTAGGAGTCGATGAACTCGTCGACGCTGTAGGTGGTCTCGTCGCGCTGGGGGCGGCGGGCGATCTGGTGGTTGAGCAGCCGTCCGCCGGGCCTGAGGAGCCTGAACAGGTCGACGGCGTACTCCAGGTACCGCTTGGCGCCGACGTGCTCGGCCATGCCGATGGAGGAGATGGCGTCGTACGGCCCGTCGGCGACGTCCCGGTAGTCCTGGACGCGGATCTCCACCCGGTCGGTGAGCCCTTCGTCGGCGACGCGCTTGCGGGCGTACGCGGCCTGCTCCTGGGACAGCGTGACACCGACGACGCTCACGCCGTGCTCACGCGCCGCGTGGATCGCCATGGAACCCCAGCCGCAGCCGACGTCGAGAAGGCGCCGGCCGGGGCTCAGGCCGAGCTTGCGGCTGACCAGTTCGAGCTTGTCGAGCTGGGCGCCCTCCAGGGTGCCGCCCTCGGACTCGGGGGCCGGCCAGTAGGCGCAGGAGTACACCATGGACGGGCCGAGGACGAGTTCGTAGAAGTCGTTGCCGACGTCGTAGTGGTGGCTGATGGCTCGTCTGTCGCTGCGCTTGGTGTGCAGGTGGCCGCGGACCCGGCGGACCTCCTCCGGTGGCGGGGCGGGCGGCAGCGGCGGGCCGGCGAGCTTGACCAGGCCGCGCACGGCGGCCCGGACCTCCGGGTCACGGAGGGCCTCGACGAGGCCCCGGGCGTCCTCGCCGCGCTCCCAGATGAGTCCGGCGAGCAGGTCGAGGGCGGTGAAGAGGTCGCCGTCGATGTCGAGGTCCCCGGCCACCCAGGCGCGCGCCAGGCCGAGTTCGCCCGGCTTGAACAGCAGGCGGCGCAGGGCCCTGCGGTGGCGGACGACGAGGGTGGGCGCGCCCGGCGGACCCGCCTGCGAACCGTCCCAGGCGCGGATACGCACCGGGAGGGGTGCCCCCAGCAACTGTTCGAAGAGGCTCTGCAGCCGCAGCGCGGCGTCAGCCATGGCGTACCTCCGTGACGAGCTATCCCGGAATGTCCAGCACCCACGTAAACACCCTGGAGCCCGCCGTACAGTCCTCGGCACGCGTTACGAGTGAGCAAAGTACTTGTACACACCACGGGTTTTGTCGCCCTGTCGGCGCAACCCCGGGGAAGCGGCGCGGGAGGGGTGTGACGCGGGGCCGCACGAGGGACGACGCGCGGTCGACGCGCCGGGCGTGAGACAGGCGCGGGGCGCGGACGGCACGAGACGTGGTGGGGTGCCCAGCACCCCGGGGCGGTGTGCGAGCACGGCGCACGCTGAGGCGCGGGGCGCGGGCGGCGCGGGAAGCGGTGGGCGGCGCGAGACGTGGTGGGGTGCCCAGCGCCCCGGGCGGTGTGCGGCACGGCGCACGGTGACACGCGGTGTGCGGGCACGGCGCACGGTGACGCGCGGGGCGCGGGCAAGGCCAAGGGGCCGCCCGCACCACGGATGGCAGGCGGCCCCTTCGGGCTGCTACGGCTGGAGGCGACCGGAGGTCAGGAGGCCTTGGCCTTCTCCTCGGCCTTCGCCGGCTGCTCGCCCTTGTCGGCGGCCTTCGGCGCGGCGGCCGGCGCCGGCTTGGCGGCCTCGTAGAACTCCTCGCGCGGGGTCTCCATCGCGCCGAGGGAGACGACCTCGCGCTTGAGGAACATACCGAGCGTCCAGTCCGCGAAGACGCGGATCTTGCGGTTCCAGGTCGGCATCGCGAGACCGTGGTAGCCGCGGTGCATGTACCAGGCGAGACGTCCCTTGAGCTTGATCTTCATCTTGCCCATGACGATCATCGCGACGCCCTTGTGCAGGCCGAGGCCCGCCACCGCGCCCTTGTTGGCGTGGCTGTACTCCTTCTGCGGGAAGCCCCGCATGCCGGAGACCACGTTGTCGCCGAGGACCTTGGCCTGGCGCAGCGCGTGCTGGGCGTTCGGCGGGCACCAGGCGTTCTCGTTGCCCGCCCTGCGGCCGACCAGGTCCGGCACCTGGGCGTTGTCGCCCGCGGCCCAGATGTAGTCGGTGCCCTTGACCTGGAGGGTCGCCTCGGTGTCGACGTGGCCGCGGGGGCCCAGCGGCAGACCGAAGCGCGCGAGCGCCGGGTTCGGCTTGACGCCGGCCGTCCACACGATGGTGTTGGAGTCGACCTCCAGGCCGTTCTTCAGCACCACGTGGCCGTCGACGCAGGAGTCCATGGAGGTGGACAGGTAGATCTCGACGCCCCGGCCCTCGAGGTGCTCCTTGCCGTACTGGCCGAGCTTGGGTCCGACCTCGGGAAGGATCTTGTCGGCGGCGTCGACGAGGACGAAGCGCATGTCCTCGCGGGAGACGTTCTTGTAGTACTTGGCCGCGTCGCGGGCCATGTCCTCGACCTCACCGATGGTCTCCGCGCCGGCGAAACCGCCGCCGATGAAGACGAAGGTGAGCGCCTTGCGGCGGATCTCCTCGTCGGTGGTGGAGTCGGCCTTGTCCAGCTGCTCCAGGACGTGGTTGCGCAGGCCGATGGACTCCTCGATGCCCTTCATGCCGATGCCCTGCTCGGCGAGGCCGGGGATCGGGAAGGTGCGGGAGACCGCGCCCATGGCGATGACCAGGTAGTCGAACGGCAGCTCGTACGCCTCGCCCACCAGGGGGGCGATCGTGGCGACCTTGCGGTCCTGGTCGATGGTGGTGACCCGGCCGGTGAGGACCTCCGCCTTGGGAAGCACGCGCCGCAGGGGGACGACGACGTGCCGCGGGGAGATGCTGCCGGCGGCGGCTTCGGGGAGGAAGGGCTGGTAGGTCATGTACGACCGCGGGTCGACGACGGTGACGGTCGCCTCGCCGTAACGCATCTTCTTCTGGATGCGTCGAGCTGCGTACAGGCCTACGTACCCACCGCCTACTACGAGGATCCTGGGACGCTCCGTGGTGCTCATGCCATCGAGTATCCACCCGGCCCAGGGGGGTGGTTCGTGCGCCCCTTCACAAGCTCATGTAAGGGCTGTGTTACCATCCGCCATCCACGTGACGGAGGTCATGGTGAGGAAGGGAACCAGATCCCCCCGCACTCCGTTGTCAATGCCGCGTGAGCTGCCCCTTGGCGCCGCCGGGGGCGGTGAACCACTCTCCCCGGCCCCCTGTCGGACACCCCTTCCGGGCACCGTCCTGAACACGTTCAAAGGGCCGTTGAACCCCCAAAAGGGTCAACCGGCCCCCTCGCGTCGCCCGCCCGGGCCCAATTCCTTGTGAAGAACTTCACGAAGTTTTCCGACGGGATGTCACCGGGGGGCCCTCGCGGGCCCCCCGTGGCCGCTCAAACGGCGTCCGGCCTGCTCAGACCACGACCGCGGACCGCTACGCCACCGACCACGCGATGCCGTCGAGGATGTCGTGCTCGCTCACGACGACCTCCTCCGCGCCCGTGCGTTCCATGACCGAGAGCAGCACGAGGGCTCCGGCGGCGATCACGTCGACACGGCCCGGGTGCAGGGAGGGCACCGCGGCGCGCTCGGCGTGGGTGGAGCGCAGCAGCCAGTCCGTGATCTCGCGGACCCGGTCGCGGGAGACCCGCGAGTGGTGGATGGCGGCCGAGTCGTAGGCGGGCAGTTCCTGGGCGATCGCGGACACCGACGTCACCGAGCCCGCCAGCCCCACCAGCGTGCGCGCCTCGCGCAGCGGCACGGTCTCCTCGGCCAGGTCGAGGGCCGCCGCTATGTCGGCCCGCATCGCCGCGACCTGCTCCGGCGACGGCGGGTCGGTGACCACCCCGTCGCGCACCAGGTGCCGCTCGGTCATCCGCACACAGCCGACGTCCACCGAGCGGGCCGCGCGCACGTGGTCGTCGCCGACGACGAACTCGGTGGAGCCGCCGCCGATGTCCACGACCAGGTAGGGCTTGTCCAGGTGGTCCCGCCCCGCCAGCTCCCTGGTGGCGCCGGTGAACGAGAACTCGGCCTCCTGGTCGCCGGAGATGACCTCCGGCTCCACACCGAGGATGTCGAGCACCCCGCGTACGAAGTCCTGCCGGTTCTCCGCGTCCCGGGAGGCGGACGTCGCCACGAAGCGCAGCCGCTCCACGCCGTGCGCCGTGACGACGTCGGCGTACTCGCGGCAGGCGGCGAAGGTCCGCTCCAGGGCCTCGGGCGCCAGCCGCCCGGTGCGGTCGACGCCCTGGCCGAGCCGCACGATGGTCATGCGGCGGTCCAGGTCGGTCAGCTCACCGGTGGCCGGGTCGGCGTCGGCGACCAGCAGCCGGATGGAGTTCGTACCGCAGTCGACTGCGGCGACACGGGTCACTTGCCGTCCTCCTCGTCCGTGAGGTCCGTGAGGTCCGAGGGGTCCGTGAGGTCCGAGGGGTCCGTGAGGTTCCGGGGGGACACGCACGGCCCCTTGCGCCACCACTCCGGCAGCATCGCGATCGCCTCGTCGCCCAGCGGGTTGACGCCCGGCCCGGCGGCCAGCGAGTGGGCGACCAGCACGTGCAGGCACTTGACCCGGTCGGGCATGCCGCCCGCGCTCGGGAAGCCGGTCAGCTCCTCGATCTCGTCGCGGCGCCGGATGTAGTCCTCGTGCGCGGCCCGGTAGGCGGCGGCCAGCTCCGGGTCGGTGGCCAGTCGCTCGGTCATCTCCTTCATCACGCCGTTCGCCTCCAGCGTGCCGATGGCGGAGGCCGCCTTCGGGCACGTCAGGTAGTACAGCGTGGGGAAGGGCGTGCCGTCGGGCAGCCGCGGTGCCGTCTCCACGACGTCCGGCTGTCCGCAGGGGCAGCGGTGCGCGATGGCGCGCAGACCGCGCGGGGGGCGCCCGAGCTGCTGCTTGAACGCCTCGACGTCCGCTTCGGTGGGCTCGGTGCGCTCGGTGGTCGGCGGGGGAGTCTGCATGGCTGTCTTCTGCTGGTCTTCCTGTTGAGTCACTGCCGGCGGGCGGCGTCGGCCTTGTCGACCGCGGCCCAGACGTTGCGGTACCAGGGGCGGTCCGCGGCGCCGACGTCGGTGCGCGCCTGCTTGGCCGCGTCCGGGTCGATGACGACGAACCCCGTCTCCCCCGGCATCACGTAGTGCAACCGCAGCCGGATCTGCTGCTCGGCGAAGGCGTCGTCCTGCCAGCGTGCCTTGAGGTCGCGCAGGTCCTCGACCCGCTGCCGGGTCGCCTCCCGCTCCTGCCGGAGGTCGGCGATCTCGGCGCGCTGGGCGACGTACTGCCGTATCGGGTAGGCGAGCGCCACGACGAGCGAGCAGAGCACCATCGCCAGCAGCGCGGCCCGGCCGGTCAGCCGGGAGCGGCGGGCCTGGCGCTTGGTCTGCGAGCGGTAGACCCGGGCCGCGGTCTGCTCCCCGATGATCCGGATCCTGGTCGCGGTGGAGAAGCGGTCCCGGCCCGTCACGGAGCCTCACCTCGCGTGCCCACGCCGGCTGCCTCGCCGCCCGGCCGGGGGTCCGGGGGTCGTCCCCCGGGACAGCACAGCACCGCCATGTCCCCGCCTCCCGTTCGCCTTCATGCCTCGTCACGGCCGTCATACGCGCGTACGTCCCCGCACACGGTACGGGACCGGGTACGGGGACGTACGGACGACGCTGCCTACTGTGTCAGCCCTTGAAGCGCGGGAACGCGCTGCGGCCGGCGTACACCGCCGCGTCGTCGAGGATCTCCTCGATGCGCAGCAGCTGGTTGTACTTGGCGACGCGCTCGGAGCGGGCCGGTGCGCCGGTCTTGATCTGGCCGCAGTTGGTGGCGACGGCCAGGTCGGCGATGGTGACGTCCTCGGTCTCGCCGGAGCGGTGGGACATCATGCACTTGAAGCCGTTGCGCTGGGCGAGCTCGACGGCGTCCAGGGTCTCGGTCAGCGAACCGATCTGGTTGACCTTGACCAGCAGGGCGTTGGCGGCGCCCTCCTCGATGCCGCGGGCCAGGCGCTCCGGGTTGGTGACGAACAGGTCGTCGCCGACGAGCTGGACCTTGTCACCGAGCTTGTCGGTGATGGTCTTCCAGCCCTCCCAGTCGTCCTCGAACAGCGGGTCCTCGATGGAGACCAGCGGGTACGCGTCGACGAGCTCCGCGTAGTACTCGGTCATCTCGGCGGCGGAGCGCTCCTTGCCCTCGAAGGTGTAGGAGCCGTCCTTGTAGAACTCGGACGCGGCGACGTCGAGCGCGAGGGCGATCTGCTCGCCGGGGGTGTAGCCGGCCTCCTTGATCGCCTCGAGGATGAGGTCGAGGGCCTCGCGGTTGGAGCCGAGGTTCGGGGCGAAGCCGCCCTCGTCGCCGAGGCCGGTGGCCAGGCCCTTGTTCTTCAGGACCTTCTTCAGGGTGTGGTAGATCTCGGCGCCCCAGCGCAGGGCCTCGGAGAAGGACTCCGCGCCGATCGGGGCGATCATGAACTCCTGGATGTCCACGTTGGAGTCGGCGTGCGAGCCGCCGTTCAGGATGTTCATCATCGGCACCGGCAGCAGGTGCGCGTTCGGGCCGCCCAGGTAGCGGAAGAGCGGCAGGTCGCTGGCCTCGGAGGCGGCGTGGGCGACGGCGAGCGAGACGCCGAGGATGGCGTTGGCGCCGAGCGAGCCCTTGTTGTCGGTGGCGTCGAGGTCGAACATCGCCTGGTCGATCAGGCGCTGCTCGGTGGCGTCGTAGCCGACGAGCTCCGGGCCGATCTGCTCGATGACGGCCAGGACGGCCTTCTCGACGCCCTTGCCCAGGTAACGGTTGGCATCGCCGTCACGGAGTTCGATGGCCTCGAAGGCGCCGGTGGAGGCACCGGACGGCACGGCGGCACGACCCGTGCTGCCGTCGTCGAGGCCGACCTCGACCTCGACCGTGGGGTTGCCTCGGGAGTCCAGGATTTCCCGGGCTACGACGACGTCGATGGACGGCACGAGCATCTCCTTCTTCAATGTGACGCTTCGGTGTGACGCGGGTCCGCAGGACCGCAGCGGCTCTGCGGGACGAGCCTAACCGGCTCCGGGCGATCGGCCAGCCGGTCGCCCACCCGATGGACAGAACCGAGAGTAAATTGTTTCCGAACGGAACAAAGACGTCCGCGGAAACGGAGGCGGAATCGGGGAGCGAAGCGGGACGGGAGCGGGGCCCAGGAGCGGCGGCGGGGGCGGAACGTGAAAATCCCGTCCCGGCGCGTACGGGGGAACACGCACCGGGACGGGAGCAAGGGGGCCGCCGCTTACTTCAGGTGCAGCTGCTGGCCCGGGTAGATCAGGTCGGCGTCGTCGACGATGTCGTCGTTCAGCTGGAACAGCTTCGCCCAGCCACCCTTGACGTCGTGCGCCTCGGCGATCGAGCTGAGGGTGTCGCCCTCGACGACCTTGTACTCGCCGTCACCCTTCTCGACCTTCTTGCCGGTCGGGGTGGTGACGGTCTCCTTCTTGGCCGCCGGACGCTCGGCGGAGCGGGAGGCCTTCTGCTCGGTGGAACGCTCGGTGGAGCCACCGCTCTGGCTCTGCGCGCTCTCGGAGCCGCCGGAGTCGGAGCCCTGCGAGGAACCGCTGTCCTGGGTCCCTCCCGAGCCGCCACCGGTGTACGCGGCGTTCGACAGGCCGGTGCCGCAGACCGGCCAGGCACCCTTGCCCTGACCGGCGAGCACCTTCTCGGCGACCGCGATCTGCTGCGCCTTGGTGGCCTGGTCGGCGGTGGCGGCGTACTGCGTACCGCCGTAGGCGGCCCAGGTGGAGGCGGAGAACTGCAGGCCGCCGTAGTAGCCGTTGCCGGTGTTGATGGACCAGTTGCCGCCGGACTCGCACTGGGCGACGGTGTCCCACTCGGACGCGGTGGCGGCGGAGGCGTTGCCGGCCGCCATCAGCGGGGCGGCGACGGCCGCGCCGGTGACACCGGCGACGGCGATGACACGGGTGGCCTTGGACGGACGACGGTGCTTGCCCTTGCCGGAGAACAGCATGGATCGATCCCCTCACCGACGCCTGCGAGGTGAGCTGTCGGGTTCGGGCCGGTTGAGTTGCCCGGCCGGGTTCCTCACGGAACTCGGCTCCACCCCTAGCCGCTCCGGTCAACTGCCCGGTGCGGCACCTACCTTGGGTCCCCCGCTCCTGCCTTCGGCGCTCGACGCGACGACTGTTCCCGGACGGCCGCTGGCAGGATTCGGCGTTGCGGCAACCGGGGCCCGCGGTGGCGAGCGGTCATGACCGTAGGCACGCGCTCCGCGGTTTTTCAAAGACGATCACGGCTTCTGAGACCTATCTCTCACGAGATCCAAAACGGACATACGCCCCCGAACCGTGACGCGAACTCCCCCTACTTCTCGACCGGTTCGCCCGTGACCGTAAGGGTCTGACCGGGCAGGATGTGGTCCGGGTCGTCGCCGACGACCGTCTTGTTGCCGGCGTACAGCGAGTGCCATCCGCCGTCGATCTCAAGGGAGTCGGCGATGCCCCAGAGACTGTCACCGGAACGGACGGTGTAGGAGCCGTCCACGACCTCCCGCGCGCCACCCTCGCCGCGCGAGGCGTGCCGGCCCGACGACCCAGCCGTACGGCCGTCCGCCGTCCCCTCGTCGGCACTGCCGCCGCGGTGCCGGCCCGAACCGGAGTCCCCGGTGTCGGTGAGCCCCGAAGTGCCGCCCTCCTGCCCCGCCTTGCCCGTCTCCCCGTCCTCGGGCGTGGCCGTGGACGAACCGCCGGACCCGCGCCGGTCGGTGCGCGCCGTGGAATCGGATTCGGTGGATGTGTCGGACTTGGCCGGTTCGTCCTCCGTGGCCGACGAGGAGTCAGGAGTCGGCGGGGCGGAAGAGGAAGGCGACGTGCCGGACGTCGGCTCCGTCGTCCCGGCCGGACCGGAGGAGCCGGAGACACCGGACGGTTCCGGCGATTCGGCCGACTCGGGGGCGGTCGACGTCCCCGAGGTGTCCGACCCCTTCGACGGGCCGTCACCCGTCGCCGCCGTACCGCTGTCCGCGGGCACCCGGTCGTCGCCCAGCCCCGAGAGCACGGCGCAGGTCGGCCAGGCGGCGATGCCCTGGGCCGCGTGGATCTTCTCGGCGACTCTTATCTGCTGGGCGCGACTGGCCTGGTCGGCGCTCGGCGCGTACGCCAGACCGCCGTACTGCTCCCATGCCTCCTGGGACAGCTGCAGGCCGCCGTAGTACCCGTTGCCGCTGTTCTGGCTCCAGGCTCCGCCGGTCTCGCACTCGGCGACCCGGTCCCAGTTCACCCCGTCGGCCGCGTGGGCGCCGGTGGCGCCGAGGAGGGGGATCGCGATGGCGGAGCCGGTCACTCCGGCGGCGACGACCAGGGCGGGAGCCTGGCGGGGGCGGCGGTGACGACCGTTCCCGGAGAGCATGCGACGACCTTTCACGAGACGACGTGGGCCACGCGGTGGACGATGCTCCCCACCACGCTGATCCGTGAACGTATAGGCAGATGATCGCCTGTCACAAGTTCATCCCGCACAGATCACGTGAAGATCACAGAGTTGAGCGCGTGTCACTTTTGCGTCGCCGGGCCACCCTTGTCGGCCGATGACGTGCCCGGTGTGAAGGAGACGGGCAGGGTGCGCAGACCGCGCATGATGAGTCCGCCGCGCCAGCGCAGCTCGGCCGGTTCCGCGGCGAGGCGCAGGTCCGGGAGGCGGGTGAGGAGCGTGGCGAGCGCCGTCTGCCCCTCCAGCCGGGCGAGCGGGGCGCCGAGGCAGTAGTGGATGCCGTGGCCGTACCCGAGGTGCTGGCTGTCCCGGCGCGCGAGGTCCAGGGTGTCCGGGTCCGTGAACCGCTCCGGGTCCCGGTCGGCGGCGGCGAGGACGACGAGGACGGGGTCGCCCGCCGCGATGTCCCGTCCGCCGATGGTGAGCGGCCGGGTGGCGAAGCGCCAGGTGGCCATCTCCACCGGACCGTCGTAGCGCAGGAGTTCCTCGACCCCGGTCTCCAGCAGGCCGCGTTCGCCGGCGGCGAGGGACGTCTGCAGGCGGGCCCGCTGCCCGGGGTGGGTGAGCAGGGCGTACAGGCCGTTGCCGATGAGGTTGACCGTGGTCTCGAACCCTGCGAAGAGCAGGATGAAGGCCATGGCCGCGGCCTCGTTCTCGGTGAGGTGCTCGCCGTGGTCGGAGGCGCGGATGAGGCCGGAGATGAGGTCCTCGCCGGGGCCGGGCTCGGGCGGCAGCGCGGCACGCTTGCGGTGGATGAGGTCGGCGAGGTAGCCGCGCATCTTCTTCACCGACCGTGCGACCCCGCCCCGCGGGCCGCCCCCGTGCCGGATCATCATGCCCGCCCAGTCCCGGAAGTCGTCCTGGTCCTCGCGGGGGACGCCGAGCAGGTCGCAGATGGCGTAGATGGGCAGCGGGAAGGCGAACTCGTGGATCAGGTCGGCGGACCCCGTGCCGGCGAACCGGTCGATCAGGTCGTCGGCGAGTTCCTGCACCCGTGGCGCGAACTCGGCCACCCGGCGGGGCGTGAACGCCTTGCTGACCAGTCGCCGCAGCCGGGTGTGGTCCGGCGGGTCGATGTTCAGCAGGTGGGTCATCAACTCGGCCTTCCGCTCGCCCGGAATGCCGGTCTTGCCCTTGGCATGCGCGGGCTCGTCGTGGTGCGCCGGGTTCTTGGACAGCCGCGGGTCGGCCAGGGCCTGCCTGGCGTCGGCGTACCGGGTGACCAGCCAGGCCTCCACCCCGCTGGGCAGCCGCGTCCGGTGCACGGGGGCGTGCTCGCGCAGCCAGGCGTAGGCGGGATAGGGGTCGGCAGCGAACTCCCAGGTGAAGAGCGCGGGGGCGGGTCCGCCGGCGCCGGGGCCACCGGGGGTGGGATCACCGGTCTCACCGGGTTCGGGGC
>NZ_JAGMUE010001125.1:0-691 GCF_019049165.1 Streptomyces sp. AC627_RSS907 | reverse complement strand
GTCTCTAGTGCACTGGCGAACTGGCCGCTGGTGCGCAGCAGTTCCGGCAGGCGAACCATGGGGCCGGCGATGTAGCCGCAGCGGACGGCGCTCAGCAGCGCCTCGGACGCATCGGCAGCGGTGTGTCCTTCGGTGACGTCGCGGATGAGTTCTTGTAGCGGTACCTCGATGGTCAGCACGGGGCGGTTGAAGCGGGAGACGTTCGAGCGCAGCACGCCCGGTGGGGCCGGGGCAGGCAGCGCCTTCCTCGCCTGGTGTTCGTGGGCGTAGTGGCCGATCACCTGTAAGTCGGCGGCGTCTGGGTCGCCGCGCAGCGCGACCAGCGTCGTGTCGTCGTCCTCTACCAGGTGGGCGAGGGTGATCATCTGCCCGTCGAGCCCGTACCACGACTCGACCAGCTCTAGTTCGTTCCGCCTGCGCGCGACCTGGGCTTTTCGGTCCACCTCTGCTGCTCTTGCTCAGGGGAGCGGAGCACTGTGGTGGTGGCCGCCGCTTTCTGCCAGCGTGCCGACGATGACGCCATGCTCGGCCCAGGCGGTGAGGTGCGGCCACAGGGCCGTGTGCTGCGCGCGTTCGGCTGCGGAGCCGGGGGCGGCTGGCTGCTGGAGGGTCTCTCGGATCTCGGCTGCGGAGGCGGCCAGGTCGTCCAACACTGCTCGCCAATCCGCCAGGTGCCGGGTGGGTGGTAGGT
>NZ_JAGMUE010001124.1:0-597 GCF_019049165.1 Streptomyces sp. AC627_RSS907 | reverse complement strand
GCCGTGCGACCTGAGCCGGGTTCGGCACGCAGTCGGGATCGACTTCGTCGGCGACCTCAGGCGCGGACCAACGAAGCCCGTTCAGCGGGTTCTGGTTGAAGTAACCGCGTTCGACCGCCACTGCAAAGACTTCATTGACGGCGGCCCTCTTGCGCTTCACCGTCTTCGCGGCAGCGGCCGTTCCATCGAGCTTGCGGCACAGCGCATCGAGCCCCCGGCGCAGCGCGTCGGGTTCCTCCAACTCACTGACGGGCAGCGAGTGACGCTGCAACCAGTCCAGTGCGACCTGCCACTCCTCCGGAGGATCGATTCTCCAGGCGTTCTTGTTGAATGCCCAGGAGTACAGCGCCCGCCGCAGCACGCGAGGCGCCTGCGGCACGGCCCCTGGCTCGACAAAGGCCGGGGTGATGGTGGCCAGGGCGTCGGCAAGCGTGCGGCGCGTGTTTCCCGGTGTCCGGTCCCACCGCTGCTCGATGTACTCCCTCGCCAAGGCATACCAAGTGGTGCGCTGCTTCAGGGCCCGGAGCTCGGAGGCTGGCAGACCCGTCCGTGGATCAAACGGTTCGCCGTCGCGCGCGGCAGTGATCAGCTTGGCGC
>NZ_JAGMUE010001123.1:0-832 GCF_019049165.1 Streptomyces sp. AC627_RSS907 | reverse complement strand
CCACTCCTGGCACGCTCACTTCCGAAGCGGCCCGAGGATCGCGGGGATTTATGAATCCGAGGGTCGCGGGGTCAGTTATTCCACTGGCTCTCGGCGAACGGGGGACCCGCCCGTGCCCACCGTCGCGGAGATGGGCACGGCGCGGGGTCGTCGTTGTCGGGGAGGCGGGACGGGGGGCGCCTACTGGTTATCGCTGTTGTATGGATTGGTTGAGGTCAGTTGATGAGGCTCGTCGCGTACCGCAGTTCTGATGCGCCACTGCTCACGGGATATCGACTACCGGACGAGCTGTTGGGGGTGCGGCCGGCCGACTGGTCGGACGCGGCCGAACCGCACCGGATATCCGAGCCACGGGAGCGCCGCGACGAGCGGCTGTACGTCGTACGCGACATCGCGTACGTGCGCTATACGGAAATCGACTGGGCCAGTGGGCAGGCCCGGTTGGAGATCGGACCGCGCGCGGGGAAGGGGCGCGACGACCCGGACGCCCGGGAGCACGGCGAGCACGGCGAGCGCGAGGGCGACCTGCTCGGCGCGCTCGTCGACGCCGCCGTGACGCACGGTCGTCGCGTCCTGAACCTGCGCCGCCTGCACGGCTGGGTCACGCCGGCGGCCCGGCCCCCGCTGGCACCGTTGCGCGCGGCCGGGTTCGCCTGGGAGGCGGTGGTACCACGGGGATGTTGGTACGCGGGCGCCGAGGTGGAGCGGGAGATCTGGGGACTGGTCGCCCATGGCTGAGCCCGTACGACTGGAACTGCCGACCGCCGTCCGCAGGTTGCGCCGACTGCCCGACAGCGGCCTCGGGTTCCTCGGCCTCGACCCGCTCACCCAG
>NZ_JAGMUE010001122.1:0-607 GCF_019049165.1 Streptomyces sp. AC627_RSS907 | reverse complement strand
ATGCCGCCGATGGCGAACCACGGCCGGTCGGAGTCGAGCGACGCCGCGTACCGCACGAGGTCGAGCCCGGGGGCGTGCCGGCCCGGCTTGGTCGGGGTCGGCCAGCAGGGGCCGGTGCAGTAGTAGTCCACGCCGGGCTCGACGGAGGCGGCACGGGCCTCGGCCTCCGCGTGGGTCGAGCGCCCGATCAGCACCTGGTCGCCGAGGATGGCGCGGGCGGCGGGCACCGGCAGGTCGCCCTGGCCCAAGTGCAGCACGTGGGCTCCCGGCTGGTGGGCGCCACGGGTGGCGAAGGCGACGTCCGCGCGGTCGTTGACGGCCAGCAGCGCGCCGTGCCTGCGGCACGCCTCGGCGAAGACGGCGAGGTGGTCGAGTTCCTCGGCCGCCTCCATGCCCTTGTCGCGCAACTGCACGATGTCCACGCCGGCGGCGAGCACCGCGTCCAGGAACTCCGGCAGGTCCCCCTGGCGCTTGCGGGCGTCGGTGCACAGGTACAGCCGGGCGTCGGCGAGGTGCTCGCGAGCGGCGGCTGCGGTGACTGCGGCGGCCATGGGATGGCCTCCCCCCAGATCAGCGGCGTATGGGCCGGGCGCGGGGTCGCCGGCCC
>NZ_JAGMUE010001121.1:0-570 GCF_019049165.1 Streptomyces sp. AC627_RSS907 | reverse complement strand
GTCCAGGCCCGCTCCCGCCTCCTCGGGCTCGCGGGCGTCGGCCGCCTCGATCGCCAGCTCGGTCCAGGAGGGGACGGCCACCAGGTCACCGCGCCCGACGGGGTGGCGCCGACCGTCCAAGGTGAGGGTGCCGGAACCCGCGAAGACCTGCCAGACGCTGGAGCCCGCCTCGCGGGTGGGCGCGCCGCGCGCTCCCGCGGCGAACCGGTGGGCCTCCAAGCGGATGGTGGCCAGGGCGTCGCCGCCGGTGGCGGGATTGGTGAAGCGGACCGCAGCGTGGCCCGGCTCGACGCCGGCGGCCAGGTCGAGTTGGGCGGTGAGCGCGGCGTCGGTGCGCCCCCAGCGGTAGGCGATCAGTGGCGAGTGCGCGGGTTCCGGCACGCCCAGGGGGCGCAGTCCGGGGTGTGCCCACAGCCGCTCGGCGCGGGAGCGCTCGGGCGTGGAGCGGTCGTCCAGGCCGTCCGGCCCGTACTCGAAGAACCCGGCGTCCACGTGGTGCACGAAGGGGATGTCGAGCCCGTCCAGCCAGGTCATGGGGGTGGAGCGGGGGTTGTGGTGGGCGTGGAAGCA
>NZ_JAGMUE010001120.1:0-709 GCF_019049165.1 Streptomyces sp. AC627_RSS907 | reverse complement strand
ACGCCACCCCCGACGGCTACGGCCCGGGCCCCTCGCCCCGCGCCTACCCGTCGGGCGGCGGCTACCAGGACGGCTATCCGGGTGGCCAGCAGGGTGGCTACCCGGGCGGTTACCAGGGCGACCAACAGGGCGGCTACCAGAGCGGTGGCTACGGCGCCCCGCCCCCGCCCCCGGCGGGTCCACCGCCCGCGAATCCGCCCGGCTCCTGGTAGGCGGGCGGCCGGACTGATCGCGTGGCGGGCGGGGCGGCAGACCGACGGAATCCGGTCGACCCGCCGCCGGCGCTCTTGAGGGCCCGGACCCCTGGGTAGCCCTGCGGTGCCGGGTGGCGTCGCCGCCCGCGGGGGCGGTCAGGGGGCGGCCAACATGGGTGAGCCACGGTCCATCACACGTGAGGTGCGGATCTTCGGAGCGCTGTACTGCGCGCTCTTCGCGACCATCTCGCTGGCCTGGATCATCCGCGACCTGAACAACGTCGTCGACGGCGCCGACCTGTGGTGGGTGTGGGTCAACGTGCCCTACCAGGCGGACGCGAACGGCGTCGTCGCCTCGTCCTACTACGACCTGGTCCTGCTTGTTCTCTACGTCGCGACCGGCCTGATCGTCAGGCGCTCCCCGGTCGCGGGCAGTGCCCTGGTCGCCGTAGCGGTGGCCACCATCGCGCTGCGGCTGCCCAGCCTGTGGAATCTGCACGGCGACTGGATGGGGG
>NZ_JAGMUE010001119.1:0-649 GCF_019049165.1 Streptomyces sp. AC627_RSS907 | reverse complement strand
GTTCCTGCACCGGTTCCTGGCCCGCGATGACTTCAACATCACCATCGCCGTCGAGGACGTGCAGACCCGCACCGTCTACATGGACTTCGGCGTGGAGTCCCTCGACCCGTTCGGCTACCCCGTCACCGGCGCCCCCGGCTTCCCCAAGGTGTTCACCGCCCACGTCGAGGGCGCCGGCGCCGTGCCGCTGACCGGGCACGTGTGGACGCCGAAGTCGAACCTGGACGAGTACCGCGCGGTCGGCACCGTCCTGGACAAGCAGGGGTTCTACTTCTACCGCAACGACCGGCTCGTGCAGGCCGGCGGCTGGAACGGGTTCCGGCAGCCCGAGCCGCACCTCGCGCTGGCCCGGGTCGCGGTCGAGCTGCCGCCGGAGGGCGGTGACGCGTTCCGGCTGACCGTGAAGAAGGCGGGCGTGGAGGCGTCGCCCGCGTTCGCGGCGGCCCTGGGCGAGGCGACGGACGCGGAGGGTTACGCCTTCAAGGAGTACCTGGACGCGGCCGAGGCCACCTACCGCGAGGCGCGCAAGCGGGCCGGCGTGGACCGCAAGCCGGTCATCGCGCCCGGCAAGGGCATGGCGGCCGAGGTGAAGCGGACCGTCGAGGAGGAGCTGCCGCTCATCCCCGGCGAGGAGCCGGTGGCGCTGTAC
>NZ_JAGMUE010001118.1:0-549 GCF_019049165.1 Streptomyces sp. AC627_RSS907 | reverse complement strand
CCGGATGCGGATGCTCGGCGCCGACGTCGTGGCCGTGAAGTCCGGCAGCCGCACCCTCAAGGACGCCATCAACGAGGCGTTCCGCGACTGGGTGGCCAACGTGGACCGCACCCACTACCTGTTCGGCACCGTCGCCGGGCCGCACCCCTTCCCGGCGCTGGTCCGCGACTTCCACCGGGTCATCGGCGTCGAGGCCCGGCGCCAGCTCCTGGAGCGCGTCGGGCGGCTGCCGGACGCCGCCGTGGCCTGCGTCGGCGGGGGCTCGAACGCGATCGGCCTCTTCCACGCGTTCCTCCCGGACGAGGGCGTGCGCCTGGTGGGCGTGGAGCCCGCGGGGCACGGCATCGACAGCGGTGAGCACGCCGCCACGCTGAGCGTCGGTGACCCCGGCATCCTGCACGGCTCCCGCTCCTACGTCCTCCAGGACGACGACGGGCAGATCACCGAGCCGTACTCGATCTCCGCCGGGCTCGACTACCCGGGCGTCGGCCCCGAGCACGCCTACCTCAAGGACGCGGGGCGGGCCGAGTACCGCTCCGCCACCGACGA
>NZ_JAGMUE010001117.1:0-593 GCF_019049165.1 Streptomyces sp. AC627_RSS907 | reverse complement strand
GCGGCGGTCGCTGGCGAACCTGCTCCCGGTGCCGCCGGTCCCGGTCCCGGTGCACGAGAGCGACGACGCGTTCGTGGCCTCGGTGGACGGCGTCACCTGCGTCTGCCCCTGGCGCACCCGACTGCGCGGCTGGCTGGCGCTGGAGGAGATCTCCCAGCGGCTGCCGGGGCCGCTCCTGGACGCCGCGCTGCCGCCGGTGGTGCGCCGGCAAGCGGCGGCCGATTTCGAGCGCTGGTCGGAGCGTAATCCGGACGCCCGGCCGTGGATCCGCAGCGCGACCTGGCACGTGCCGGTGCGCTGGTTCGTCCTGTTCGCCGACGCGGAGCGGGAGTACACCAAGGGCGAGGACGGCCTCGTGCTGCGGTACCGCACGCCGATGGTCGAGGCCAGGCGCCGCGTCGCGCGCGGCCTCAAGGCGCTCAAGGAGGCGCTGGAGGAGGGCCCCCTGATCGACGGCCTGGTGGACGTCGGCCGCTGGCTGGAGGAGTTCCACCCCCGCTCGCTCGTGGAGTTGGACTACGGCGGCCTGGTGCACGCACTGCCCGAGGGAGAGTTGGCCGACGACCATTCCGCGGCGGACGTCGCGGAGGGGC
>NZ_JAGMUE010001116.1:0-609 GCF_019049165.1 Streptomyces sp. AC627_RSS907 | reverse complement strand
ATGGGTACGACGGCCGGGGGTTCGACCCCGACGACGACTTCGAGCCCGAACCCGAACCGGAGCGTGCGCGGCGGCAGCACCAGCCGGAGACCGAATCGCGACCGGAAATGGACGAACCGGTGCGAGTCGCCCACCCGCCAGCGCAGCGTGAACCCGCTCCGCTCGTAGCGGAAACCGGGCGTCCCGCCCGCATCGCCCCCGTGGCGTCTATCACACCCGAACGTCAAAGCCTGGAGAAGAACGCACCGGTGATCATGCCCAAGGTCGTGTCCGAGCGGGAGCCCTACCGCATCACCACGTTGCACCCTCGCACCTACAACGAGGCCCGTACCATCGGGGAACACTTCCGCGAGGGCACACCCGTGATCATGAATTTGACTGAGATGGATGACACTGACGCGAAGCGACTCGTCGACTTCGCGGCCGGTCTAGTCTTCGGTCTGCACGGAAGTATTGAGCGGGTGACGCAGAAGGTGTTCCTGTTGTCGCCTGCTAACGTCGATGTCACGGCGGAGGACAAGGCCCGTATTGCAGAGGGCGGGTTCTTCAACCAGAGCTGAGACGCAATACCTGGCAATCACGGCCGCAAGGCCACGTACGAGCAAGGGG
>NZ_JAGMUE010000114.1:126669-151716 GCF_019049165.1 Streptomyces sp. AC627_RSS907 | reverse complement strand
CCATGGGATTCTCCTGTTTCCGGTGCTGGGGTCTCTCCGTCGTTTGATGATCAGGTCATGACAAGCGAGTGGCCGGCGGGGTGGAGCCGGTGCGGTGGAGCCCCTGCCCGTCCGGGAGTCGCTCCGACCGGACGGGCGGGGGAGTGGGGGGTGGGTGTGGGGGACAGGTGCTATGCGGTGGTGCAGGCGGTGTCGTTCAGGGTGAAGCGGTCCGGCTCGGCGAAGGTGCCGCTGTAGGACCCCTGGAAGCCGAACGACAGGCTGCCGCCGGGTGCGATGCGGGCGTTGTGCCCGAGGCCGGTCGCCGTGACGGTGCCCGAGGAGGGCGTGACGGAGGCGTTCCAGGCGTTGGTGATCCGCTGGCCGGAGGGCAGGGCGAAGGCGAGCCGCCAGCCGTCGACCGGGGCCGGACCGGTGTTGGTGACGGTGACGTCCGCGGTGAAGCCGCCCTGCCAGACGTTCGTGCCGTACGTCACCTCGCACGCCGCCGGCCCGTCGGGGTCACCGGGGTTGGTCGGGGCGCCGCCCGTCTCGACGGTGGAGGAGAAGGAGTTCACGGCCAGTCCGGTGCCGTTCTGCCATGGTTCGAAACCGGCCTGGACGCTGGTCAGGTACCAGTCGTCCTCCGCGAGACCGCGCGCGACGGTCGCCCGGACGAAGTCCATGACGTCGAAGCTCCAGCCGCCGATCGCCGTCGGGGCCACGAACGACAGCACGTCGTTGGTGCCGTTGCTGCCCGTCCACACCTCCCAGGTGCGTCCGCCCACGGTGGCCGTGCCGACCGGGGAGCCGATGGGCTGGACCGGGCCCACCCGGTTGAACCAGATCATGATCTCGGTCCGGTTCACTCCGTCGGTCCGGGGGGTGGGGTCCAGCCAGATGTCGTACGAGGCGTTGTAGACGGCATCGCCGGCATAGCCGTACGAGATGCTGGACGGTGCCTCGGAGATGGTGCTGAGCCGTGCGGGGAGGTTCGTGCCCGGGGAGCAGGCCGTGTAGTGGCAGCCGTTGAAGACCGACGGGTACGACTTCGGCGCACCGTTGGTCGGTGCCGAGCCGTCGGCCCGGGTGACCCGGAAGCCGGTGTCGGTGGCGGTGACGCACTGAGTGGCGCTGGTGCCCCAGCGGTTGTTCTGGACGACATAGCGTCCCTGGATCGTCGTCGTCCCGAACGGTTCGCAGATCGTGGTGTCCGCCTGGGCCGGGGCCGCCGCGGTCACGAGCGATCCGACGACGGCGAGGATCCCGATCAGCGCGCCCAGGAGCCCTCTCGGGGTGCGGACTTGGGGCAGTGTCGGTCGCATGGGGGCCTCTCCAGGAGGGTGTGGGGGCGGGAGGGGCCGGGGTGGGAGCGCTCCCAACTCCCCACGAATGGGAGCGCTCCCACTTACCGGTGTGCTGGGACTGTAGAAGCCGCGCATGTTCCTGACAAGAGTGTGCGCACCGGAGTTGTCGAAGAAGTCTCGAAGTCCCAGGTGCGCGTGGTGTGCCTGCGGGAGCGCCCCCACGCTGCGTCGGCCGGCGCGCCTCTCCTCGATCAGGGGGCCTCGTCGGTCAGGCGGTGTCCCGGAGTACCAGTTCCGTGGGGAGGATCACATGGCGCCAGGAGACGGGCGGTTCCTCCATCTCCTCCAGCAGGAGCCGCACCATCGTCCGTCCGATCGCCTCCAGGGGCTGCAGGACCGTGGTCAGCGGCGGGTCCGTGGGCCGCCCCGGCTGGAAGTCGTCGAAGCCGATCACCGCGACGTCCTGCGGCACCCGCCGCCCCGCCGCGCGCAACGCGGTCAGCGCTCCGGCGGCCATGCTGTCCGAGGCGGCGAAGACCGCGTCGAGCCCCGGGTGACGGTCGATCAGTTCCCTCGTCGCCCGGTGCCCGCTCTCCTCCGAGAAGTCACCCTCGACGACCAGGGAGGGTCTGAACTCCACGCCCGCCAGCTCCAGAGCCTCGCGGTAACCGCGCAACCGGCACTGGGCCACGTACATGTCGAGCGGTCCGCCGATGGTCCCGATCGTGACCCGGCCGGCCTTCAGCAGGTGCGTGACGGCGTCGCGTGCGCCCCCGGCGTTGTCGGCGTCGACGTAGGTGACGCTCTCGTCGCCGTAACGCCGCCCCAGCATGACGGTGGGCAGTTCCGCTTTGGCGAGCATGTCCGGCAGCGGGTCCTCGGCGTGCACGCACATCAGCAGCACGCCGTCGACCCGGCCGCCGCGCGCGTACTCGACGAACCGCTGCCGCTCGGTGTCCGTCCGGACCAGGGTGAGCAGCAGTTGCACCGGGGTGTCGGTGAGGGCGTCGCCGACGGAGTGGACGATCTCGGTGAAGAACGGTTCCCCCAGCAGCCGCCAGTCCGCCTCCGTCATGACCAGCGCGACGGCGTCCGCACGGTTCCCGGCCAGGGAACGGGCCGCCAGATTCGGGACGTACCCCAGCTCGGCGATGGCCCGTTGCACGGCGCGACGCGTCGAATCCCGCACACCGGCCGCGTTGTTGACGACCCTCGACACGGTGCCCCGCCCGACACCGGCGAGGGCGGCCACCTCCTCCAGCGTCGGCGTCCCGGGACGCTGCCTCCCCATGCCCGCCTCCCCCCACGAGATCGTCCGATACTACGGCGGCCCGGCCCGCTCAGCGGGGCCTATCGCGGCGGCGTCGGCAGATCGGCGCGTTCTGTGCCGTTCGCCGGACCGGTGGGGATCGTGGGGTCGTCGAGATCCGTCGCCCCACGCCGCGCGGCACAGGGCGCGGCACGGGGCGCGGTCCACCTCCCGCGTGGGGTCGGCGGCGCCTGTGGTGCCGGGCCGGGAGCAGCCGTCCGAAGGCGCCGCGGGTCCGTGAGCGCGGCGAGCGCTCCGTCGGGCGTGGGGGGGAGAGAGGGCGGCGACGCGGGACGAAAGGGGGGCCATGGCCGTCAGCCCTCCAGGACCGTGCGCAGGTCCCACAGGGTGCGCCAGGTGGCCGAACCCTGCTCCGCGCGGCGCCGGACCGGGCCGTCCCAGTAGCCGCGCAGCCGCGCCGCGTCGGCGGGATCGTCCTTGCGGACCACGCCGAGGAGATGCCCCGGGAGTAGCCCCAGCACGTCGTGGTCGCCCGGGAAGTACGCGGCGGCCAGCCCGAGCGCACCCGCGACGGACACCGCCTCCGCGGTGCTCATCACGGTGGACGGACGTTCGACCTCCCAGCCCTCCGCCGACCTGCCCTCGCGCAGGTCGCGGAAGGCGACGACGAGGGCCTCCAGAACGGCCTCGTCGACCCGGAACGGCGCTCCGGCCCGCTCGACGGAGGCTCGTGCCCGACTGCGGACCAGCGCGGTCTCGGCGTCGAGGTCCGGAATGGGGCCGACCGTCTCGAAGTTGAAGCGGCGCTTGAGCGCGGCGGACATCTCGGAGACGCCCTTGTCGCGCAGATTGGCGGTGGCGATCAGGGTGAAACCCGGCGCGGCGTGCACCAGGGCGTCCTCGGTGCCCGACAGTTCGGGGACGGCGATGCGGCGCTCGGAGAGCAGGGAGACCAGGGCGTCCTGCACCTCCGGCAGGCAACGGGTGACCTCCTCGACGCGGGCGACGCCGCCCCGGGTCATCGCGGTCAGGACCGGGGAGGGCACGAGTGCCTTGCGGCTGGGTCCCTGGGCCAGCAGCAGGGCGTAGTTCCAGCCGTACTTGAGCTGGTCCTCGGTCGTGCCGGCCGTGCCCTGGACGACCAGGCCACTGGTACCGCACACGGCGGCGGACAGCAGCTCGGACAGCATGGACTTGGCGGTGCCGGGCTCGCCGACGAGCAGCAGGCCACGCTCGCCGGCGAGGGTGACGACGCACCGCTCGACCAGCGCCCGGTCACCGACGAACTTGCCCGTCACCACCAGCCGGCGCGGGACGCCCTCGGGTGCCTCGGTGTCCTCGGGCAGTCGCAGGGCCCGGCCGTCGCTGCCCAGGACGAAGGTGACGACGGCCCGGGGCGTGAGCCGCCAGGCGGGCGGGCGCGGCCCGTCGTCGTAGGCGGCGAGGAAGGCCAGTTCGGTGGCGTAGCGGTCCTCGGGCGGCACGATCTGGCGGGCGGCGCCGGTGCCGGTGCCGGGGGAGAGGGTGGTGGTCATCGGCGGGACTTCCGGTGGGCTCGGGCAGGGGCGTGGTGGGCTCGCGCGGGGGGGCACGAGGGGTTGTGCGGCGCACGCGGGCAGGGGTGAGAAGGGCCGGGCCGGGCTCGCCGTGACGGACCTGGCCGTCGAGGCCCGACGGCCCCGGGCCGGCCGCTCCCTCCGGGCACGCACCCGTTCACGGCCACGGCGCGTGTCCGCCACGGCTCGCGGCGGACACGCCGACCGGGGCCGCCCCGCGCGTCCGTCGCCGGCACCGCGGGGTGGGCCGCACGAGGACGCCCACCCGCGCTCCCGCCCGTGCGAGCCACCCGTGTCGGCGGGGAGGGCTCCCAGCCGGTCCGACGGGCGCGGTCGCGGTCCGCCGGGGCGGGCGGCTCGCCCGGACGCGTTGCGGCACACCACCTTCCCGTCGCCCGGGGCGACCTCGTGGTCCCCGGCCGTCACCCACCCCATCCGTGCCTCCCCGCGCCCCACTGATCGACTCCTGGGAACTCTAGGCCGGACCACTGACAATGCCGTGCGTGTCACGGGAGCCGCGGGTTCCGCGACCGGGGCGGGCGGGCCACCCGTCAGGTGTCCAGGCGCACCGGCATCAGCAACGAGAAGGCGTCCTCGTCGTCCCGCCGGCGAACGGCGAGGGGCGTCGTGGGGGCACCGAACTCCAGGATCAGCCGGTCCCGGGCACCGGCGGCCAGCGCGTCCAGCAGGAACCGGCGGTTGACGGCGACGTTGTCCGGATCGTCGTCACCGTCCTCGCAGACGGTCACCGTGCCGTCGCCCGCCGCCCTGAGCACACTGAGGTCGTGCGGCGCACCACCCTGCTCGTGCACCTCGCCCGCACGGACGGCACCCGTCTCCAACGCCTCGCGGAACGCCGGCACATCGACGAGGCCACGCCGCCCGGAGGGCAGGTGGACGAGCCGCCGGTAGTCGGGGAAGTCGTACGCCAGGCACTGCCCGGCCGCCTGACGGTCCCCGGTCTCCAGCGTCACGCGGTCACCGTCCACGGCGAGGCGGGCGGACCCGTCACCGTCCAGCAGCGCACGCATCGCGTCTGCGAGCGGGGAGGGGACGACGGCCTGCACGCGCCGCCCGCCGTGCCCGCTGGTACCGACGCGCGCGACGGCCAGGCGGTACCGGTCGGTGGCCACGACGCGCAGTACGTCGTCCTCCACGTCGAACAGGACCCCGCCGAGTACCGGCAGTTCGGGATCGGTACCTGCCGCGAAACGGACCGCGTCCAGCGCGGCGGCCAGCTCGGGCGCGGACAGCCGGACGGTGACGGTACCGGACGGAATGGTCATGGGGTTCTCCCTGTGGTCGAGGAGTGCTCGGAGCGTGGAGAATTCGCTGCGGGCATCGGCCAGCCCCAGTTCGAGACGGCGCAGGTGCGCCTGGAGGAGCCCCCGCACCAGGTCGGGATCCGCACTGGACCAGCCGGCCAGTACCAGCCGGACGTCCGCCAACGGCATGCCGGCCCGCCGCAGCCGGGCCAGCAACCGGGCCTCGTCGAGCTGCTCGGGGGCGTACCAGCGGTAGCCACTCACCGGGTCCACCCGGGCCGGGACCAGCACACCGGCCCGGTCGTAGAACCGCAGGGCGCTCACGCCCAGGCCGCTGTCGCGGGCCATCTCCCCAATGCTGCGCATCTCGTTCTCCACGTCCCGGACTCTGCGCCCTTGACCAGGTCGAGGGTCAACCGGGACGGCGACATCGCGTGCGAGGTCGTGGACACGCGGCTGCCTGGGCCCGATGTCGGGCCGTCAAGGTCCGGCGGGTCTGCCGACGTACCAGGACGACGTGGCCCGGCTGCCGCACGTCCGCCGGAACACCGCCCGGCCGAAGGCCGAACGCCCTCGGCGCGGCTGCCGGCCCGGCGGTCACTCCGTGACGGCCGGCCGGTGACACGCCGCGGCACCCGACGCCTCCGTCACGCCTCGGCGGACCGAGTCCCGCACCGCCGGGTGACACGACCGTGCGACCATGCGTCCACAGCCGTATCACTCCGGCAGAAGGAGGGCGGTGTCACCCGCCCGGCACGGTGTCAGGCGTCGGCCGTGTCGTGCAGGTCACCGGAACGTCGTCGCAGTTCCTCGTTGATCCGCCGGGCGTCCTCGAGTTGGTCTTCCAGAATGACGATGCGACAGGCCGCTTCGACGGAGGTGCCCTGGTCGACGAGCTCACGGGCGCGAGCGGCGATGCGCAACTGGTAGCGGGAATAACGTCGGTGGCCGCCTTCGGAGCGCAGCGGTGTGATCAGCCGGGCTTCGCCGATGGCCCGCAGGAACGCGGGGGTGGTGCCGAGCATCTCGGCTGCTCGCCCCATGGTGTAGGCGGGGTAGTCGTCGTCGTCGATACGGTTGAGCGGAGTGTCTGCGGGCATCTGCACCTCTGATCGGGGAACGCGTCGAGGGGCCTTGGTGCCGTACGGCACCAAGGCCCCGAGGGATTTGCTACACCATCCGCCGGCTTACTGCGGTGCCGGCCTTCTGTTTCCGCACCGGCCACCGTCGGGTGGCGGGCGGTGCGGGGATCGCGGTTGAGTGACCGTGTGACCACCTTCCGTTCCGGGGCCTGCGGTACCCGGGCGCCATGTGTCCGCCCGGGCGATCCTGATGGCGTACGCCTCCTTCTCTCTTCCTTACTGTTGAACCACTCTGTACTGCTGGTACTGCGCACTGCTGGCGGCCTTCGTGGGCCGCCCGGCCCGGCAGTCAGCGGGGGGACCCTGGGAACCTCTGGCCCCGCCACTCCACTGCCGTGCCGCACTACTGTCTCGCATGCGGGCAGTTCATCTCTGCCGCGCCTCACTGACTTCCTGGCTACGTCACCACACTAACTCCGACGACCGCCGCATGTCTACATCAGCCGCGACAGATTTCACTGCAAGCGGGTGAATGGTTTCCTCCCTTCCCGCGTCACGTGTATCCGAGGTGTCGGTCGCAGTCCTCGGTGCGCGGGCTGGGCGGGCGGTGCCGTGTGCCGGATCCGCGCGATCCGAGTGTCGTGACACTCCTGCGACACAGGTGACACACATCCCCTGCGCAACTTCCGCACGGCTGCGTATGACCGCGTTCACACCGGAAAGCCCGCATGTCAACGGTTAACAAGGGGGGTCAGGTGTCCCATCACCTGCGCACAACCAGCCGAACCCGGCGTACTCGCCGTACCGCCGCCGTCACCACCGTGGCCGCCGCCGTGGTCCTCTCCGCGGGGCTGGTGACCGCACTGCCGGCGACGGCCCACGCGGCGGAAGCGCACGAAGTCCTCGTGCCGGCACCCGACGCCTACGGCGAAGGGACCATGACGGTGCTGGCGAGCGGCAGCCAGGGCGTGCTGCACCGCGAGGGCGGCGACTACCTCTGGACAACGACGTACAACCGCACCACCAAGCCTGTCCCGGCCCTCGACGGCGTGCCGCAGGACGCCATCGTGCGCGGCCACGACGAATTCAACCGTGTGATCTACACCAGGCCGCGCGCGGACGGCGGCACGGACTACGTGCGCGTCGGCATCGAGGATCCCGCCTTCAACAGCACCGTCAGCGTGCCCGCCGGATACCTCAACCAGCGGGTCGCGAACGGCTGGGTGCTGGCTACCGTCGACCAGGGTGACGGCACGTACCAGCTGCGCGTGGCCCGCGGCGGGGACCCGGCGAGCGACCCCGTCGTGCAACTGCCCGCCGGAGCCACCACCGGTCCCGAGCCCGTGCTGCTCAGTGCCTACTCCAACCAGCTCGTCATCGGCTACCGGACCGCCGACGGCACCCCCGGCTACGGCATCCTCACCGCGTACAACGGCAGGGTCGTCCCGCTGCCCGTGACCGGCGACGCGAGCAGCTTCCGGATCACGCAGACCACCGTCAGCTGGTTCTCCCGCAGCGGGGAGCCGGGTGTGCGGGTCATGCCACGGGGCAGCACCGCCGCCCCACGCGTCGTGCCGCTCGCCACACAGTCCCCCGACAGCGAGGTCACGACCTTCGTGGTGGGCGACAACGTGCTCTGGTACGAGGGTGGCGGCGGCCGGCTGAACCTGACCCCGTTCG
The DNA here is from genome assembly GCF_019049165.1 of Streptomyces sp. AC627_RSS907. Lineage (NCBI taxonomy): Bacteria > Bacillati > Actinomycetota > Actinomycetes > Kitasatosporales > Streptomycetaceae > Streptomyces > Streptomyces sp. AC627_RSS907. Next base: position 143,577 of record NZ_JAGMUE010000114.1, on the reverse strand, counting down.
CCGGTGCGGACACCGGGCGGACGCTGCTGAGCGACGTCGAGCAGACGTTCCTGCGCTCCGAGGGCACCGGTTCGCTGGTCGCGTACGGCAAGGACGCCGACGGCAAGCGTGCCGTGCACCTGTTCCACGTGAACGGCCTGGATCTGGTCTCCGACCTGCGGTTGCGCGAGGTGCCGCGGGTCAAGACGGCCGACGGCGCGATCGATGCGCTGAGCCTCGACCGGGGGAGGCTGCGCTACCTCAACTCCCTCGGCGGCGAGCGGACGTTGCACGGCAAGGACATCGGCACCGGGCTCGACCCGGTGGACGGCACGGAGCTCGCCGGCTTCCCGGGCCTCGAGGCCGGCCGCTTCGCCGACGGCACCGACGAGGGGCTGGCCAGACTGGTCGCCGACCCGGACACCGGCGCCGACGTGCTGGTGACCGGTGACGACCCGGAGCACCCGGCGGACAGCTTCCCGCTGCCGGGCACGAACGGCCGCATCCTGGACGCCGCACCGGAGTTCGTGCTGTACGAGGCGGGCGGACGTCAGTATGTCGTGGACACCGCTCGTGACCTCCTCGTCCGGGAGCAGCCGGCGCAGGCCGCCGTCCTGGAGCAGAAGAGACTGTTCAAGCCGGCGCTGAACAACCCCGGCACGGTGAAGGTGATCAACCTGCGCTCCGGCGAGCAGGTCCGGACCATCAACCTCGGCTCCGCCTGCGTCCCCGACGAACTCCAGCACAGCGGCACCCTTCTGTACTGGAGCTGCGCCGCCGAGGACGCGGCGGGCGTACGCGACCTCGCGACCGGGCACTCCTACCCCGCCCCGGCGTCCGGCGTCCTGCTGGGCGACCGCTTCCTGGCCCACCGCGACACCGCCGGCGCCCTACGCCTCACCGCCCTGCAGGCGGACGGCGGTACGGCCGACCTCGGCACCGCCACGGGCCTGAAACAGCCCGCGGAGGGCGACGGGCGCGGCACCACCTGGACCCTCGACGCGGGCGCCGGCAAGCTCGCCTGGGTCGGCACGGACGACACCGTGCACGTCACCGCCCCGCAGCGCGCGGTCTCTCCGCTGCGCGTCGCCCGCACCGACGCCCCACGGAATCCGGCGGGTGAGTGGGGTGCCGCATGGTGGCTGTCCAAGCCGGCGGCGTCCTGGCGGGTGACCCTCACGCACCGTGCGACCGGTGAGGTCGTCCGCACCTGGACGGGCGAGGGCGCCCTCAGCGCCGTACGGGTGACCTGGGACGGCACGTCCGAGTCGGGTACCCCGGCGGCGGCCGGCGGCTACACCTGGAAGCTGACCGCCACCCCGGCGGACGGCGCGGGGGCGGACGCGACGGCCTCGGGCGTCGTGAGGATCACCGGCTGATCACGGCATCGCCAGGGGACCGGGGAGCCTGCCTGCCCGTTGGCCCGCGGCCCACCACGCGGGCCGCGGGCGAGGAGCGGGATGAGCCCGTCGGCACCCTGCTCGGGTTCCGGGGCGGGAGCGAGCGGTGACGGGCCGAAGGCAGGCCCCGGCCTCGGCGGAGGACCGGCTCCCGGTCCAGGGGGACGTCGGCGAGTCATGGGCGTGCGGCCTCACGGCGGACGGGGAACTGCTCGAACCCTCGGGTCAGTGCTCCTCGCCCGGGGTGTGGCGGTGCCCGTGCACTCGGCCGTCGTTGATCCGGTCGAGCTGTTCGTCGGCGTCCCGACCGTGGAGCAGGGGTTCGCGCGGGTCCCAGGTGGTGCCGTCGCGCTGGTCCTTGCGGCGGCGTGCGATGGCCGAGAGCGCTTCGAGGACCACCCGGTTGCCCAGCAGGGCGGTGACGTCGGCGTGGTCGAAGGGCGGCGCGACCTCGACGAGGTCGAGACCGACCACGGGAAGCTCGTAGCACAGGCGTCGGACGGCGTCGAGCAGCTGGCGCGGGGACAGGCCGCCGGGCTCGGGGGTGCCGGTGCCCGGCGCGGAGCCCGGGTCGACGACGTCGACGTCGACGGAGAGGAACACACCCGTGCAGTCGTCGAGGGCGATGCCGGCCGCTTCGGTGAGGCAGTCGTCGAGACCCCGCTCGACGATCTCGGTCATCTCGAAAGAGCGGAGCCGGTGCTGCCGCATCCACGTCAGCACCGGCTCGTCGGGCCAGTAACCACGGAGCCCGACCTGGACGAAGCGGTCGCCCCGCAGAGCACCGGACTCGATCAGCCTGCGCATCGGCGTGCCGTGGGCGACGAGGGAGCCGAACTGGATGTCGGCGGTGTCCGCGTGAGCATCGAAATGGATCATCGACACCTTGCCGAAACCGTGGTGCCTGGCGACGCCCGTGTGGTCGGGCCAGGCGATGGTGTGGTCGCCGCCCAGCACGACCGGAACGGCTCCCGAGGACGCGATCCTGAACACCGCCGCCTCGATCAGCTCGACGGCCTGGGACATGTCACCGCTGAAGACGGGGACGTCACCGGCGTCGTACACCGTCAGGTCCTTCAGAGCGTCGACCCGGAGCGCGAGGCTGGGACGCGACCCGTCCTGCGGCAGGTAGCACGCCTGACGGATGGCCGACGGTCCGAAGCGGGCACCGGAGCGGTAGGTGGTGCCTCCGTCGAGGGGTGCCCCGAGAATCACGACGTCCGCGTCGGCGTAGGTGGCCGGGTCGTACAGGTCGCAGGCGTTCACCCCCAGGAAGGTGATGTGAGGGCCGAACACGGTGAGGGGCGGATGGGACACGGTGCGCCTCTTTCGCATGCGGTGTTCCGTGCTCCACGACGGTATGTCACCGGCCGGTACCTCCGCGTGTCGATCTGGCCGGAGCGCGCACGCGCGGTACGGGCACCGCACCGTCCGGTCTCGGCGCCTCACACGGCGACGGCGGCCGAGGGACGTCCGCCGGCACCTGCCGAAGACCTGGCGGCCGGTTCCGCCGTTCGGCGGAGCCGCTCATGGCGGCGGCTCACGGTGGCGGCTCGTGGTGGCGGCTCGTGGTGGGGGCGGACCATCGCACTCCTGCCCGCAGGAGGGAAAGCGGACAGGGCCGCATCCCCTCCTGCGGGGACGCTCCGGTCAGGGCTTGACGAGCACCTTGAGGCTCCTGCGGTCGGCCATGTCCTGGTAGCCCGCCGGGACCCCGTCGAGGCCGGTGGTGGCGTCGAACACCCTCCCCGGCTCGATGGTGCCGTCGAGGATCGGGGGCATCAGCTCCTCGATGTAGGCGCGTGTGGGGGCCGGCCCGCCGGCCAGGCGGATGTTGTGGCGGAAGAGGCTGCCGAAACCGATCGGTGCCTCTTCGTACTGCGGGACACCGACCCGGCTGATGACACCGCCGGGGCGGACGATGCCGAGGGCCTGCTCATAGGCGGGCATGGCGCCGACGCATTCGAGGACCACGTGCGTGCCGTGGCCGCCGGTGAGGTCGCGGACGCCCTCGATGCCTTCTTCGCCGCGGGCGGAGACGATGTCGGTGGCGCCGAAGTCGCGGCCGAGGTCGGTGCGCGCCTGGTGGCGGCCCATGAGGATGATCTGCTCGGCGCCCAGGAGCTTGGCCGACAGCACCGCCAGCAGGCCGACGGCGCCGTCACCGATGACGGAGACGCGGGTGCGTTCGTCGACACCGCCGGCCACGGCGGCGTGGTGGCCGGTGCCGAAGACGTCCGAGAGGGTGAGCAGGGACGGGACGAGAGCCGAGTCCGCCGCGACGGGAAGCTTGACGAGGGTGCCGTCGGCGAGCGGGACGCGGGTGGCTTCGGCCTGACCGCCCTCCTCCGGCATGCCGTCCCAGAAGCCGGCCTGGGCGTTCGCGCAGGAGGTGTGCAGCCCCTCCCGGCAGAACGCGCAGGTGTTGTCGGAGACGGCGAACGGCGCGACGACCAGGTCGCCCCGCTTGACAGTGGTCACCTCCGAGCCGGTGTCCTCGACGATGCCGATGAACTCGTGCCCCATCCGGACCGGGCCGTCCGCCGACGGCATCGAACCGTAGGGCCACAGGTCGCTGCCGCAGATGCAGGCGGCGGTGATGCGGACCAGGGCATCGGTGGGCTCCTTGACCACCGGGTCGGGGACGTCCTCGCCCCGGACGTCACCCGCTTCGTACATGAGGGTCGCGCGCATGGGTCGTTCCTCCTGTCGAGTGGTGCGTCGTGCGTGAAACGTGGTGCGGATCGGGTACCGCGGGCGACGCTCGTGTACCGGGCGCGAGCAGCCCCGCTCCGCTACGCCGGCGTACCGGTCGCCGCGGGACCCGTGGAAGAACACCTCCGGCGCCTCGCCGTTCGGCCGGTGGCCCGGCCCCCGCGCACCACCGGAGCACACACGGCACCCCCGCCGAGCGAGCGGGCCGCGGCAGCGTGCCCGGTCAGTCCTCGGCCGCGAACCGCAGGCGTGGAGCCGGTGGCAGCGGTGTGGGCGCCCCCGCCCCCGGAACCTCCGGAACGGCACGGAACGCCTCGATCACGTAGGCGGCGAAGCGGCGGGAGGCCGTGAGCCGGGCCGCACCCGGCGCGTCCTGGATGCCCCGGTGAGCCATGAGCATCAGGATCAGGTCGTCGACGACGAAGCCGGGGCGCAGCCGGCCGGCCTCCTGGGCACGGCGGGTCAGTTCGGCGACCGCGCTCACCGTGCGCTCTCGGTCGGCGGCGAAGTCCATGGCCTCGGGGAAGGCCGTCATGAAGGCGTCGGCGAAGCCCCTGCTGCGCGCGTGGAGCTCGCAGATCCGCTCCACCAGGCTCCGGAATCCGTGCCACGGGTCCGCATCCGTGAGGGCGTCCTGGACGGCGGCGCGGCAGGCTCGTCGCTGCTCGGCGAAGGCCGCCATGATCAGGTCCTGTTTGGTCGGGAAGTGCCGGTACAGCGTGGCGGGGCCGACTCCCGCGCTCCGGGCCACCTCGCGCATGGGCACACCCAGCCCCTCCTCGCCGAAGACCGCGCGCGCGGCCTCGAGGATGCGGGCCCGGTTGTCGCGGGCGTCGGAGCGTACGGAGCGAGGCAAATGGCTGGTCATCGCTTCTCACTTTAACCAAACGGACGGGGGCGTCCGGTACGGTCCGACGGCAGTGGCTCCGTCCCTGGGCCCAGCAACCGTGACCTGCGTGTTCACTCCGATCCGAGGAGCAGAGATGAAAGCGGTCGTCATCAGGAAGTTCGGAAGCGCCGACGGCCTGGAGGTCGTCGACCTGCCCGCGCCCGTCCCTGCCGCGGGGCAGGTGCGGATCACCACGGAGGCGATCGGGGTGGGCGGCGTGGACGCCGTGATCCGCCGGGGCTCGTTCGCCGCGTACGGCTTCCGGGAGGGCCATCTCCTCGGCAGCGAGGTCGCGGGAAGCGTCACCGCGGTGGGCGAGGGCGTGGACGCGTCGTGGATCGGGCGGCGGGTGTGGGCGTTCACCGGCCTGTCCGGCGGGTACGCCGAGCAGGCCGTCGCCGCGGTCGAGGACGTCCTTCCGCTGCCCGACGGCCTGACCGCCGCCGACGCGGTGACCGTCGGCGGCTCCGGCGTGGTCGCGCACTTCGCCCTTGAGCGGGCCCGTCTCGCGCCCGGTGAGACGGTGCTCGTGCGCGGTGCGGCGGGCAGCATCGGGATCACGGCGGTCCAGCTCGCGACCAGGGCCGGCGCGGGCGCGGTGGCGGTCACCACCTCCTCGGCGGAGCGCGGCGCCCGTCTGCGGGACCTGGGCGCCACCCATGTCCTCGACCGCTCCGGCGAGGGCGGTCCGGACGCGCCGTCGGGCGTCGACGTGGTGATCGACGTCGTGGGGGGCGCCGACCTCCCCCTCTTCCTGGACAGGTTGAACGCCAACGGGCGGTACGTGGCCGTGGGCGTGGTCGGCGGGCAGCCGCCGGCGGACTTCGGCATGCGGCTGATGGACGCCTTCCGCAGGTCGCTGACGTTCGCCACGTTCAGCTCCGACACGGTGCCCCGCTCCGACGGGCAGACGGTGCGGGCGTCCCAGTTCGCCGAAGCCGCACACGGGGACCTGCGCACGGTCGTGCACGAGGTGCTGCCGCTGGACCAGGCGGGGGCGGCCCACCACGCGATGGACGCGGGCAAGGTGTTCGGCAGGGTCGTGCTGACTCCCTGAGCGGGGCGCGGACGGCGTTCGCCGCGCCGGGCGACGAAGCGGGTCCCTCTGCAACGTGGCCATGCCCGCCGCCGACCCGGGCCGGCCGCACGTACGGCGGCCGGCCACGGACTGGCGGCCGTCGCCTCCCTCGACGTCTCCGGTGCCGGTTTCCGGAACGCTCTTCCGGTAAGGCTCCACCGCCACCCGCTCGGGGCGAGGCACGGGGAGACTGCCGTCGGTCAGCGCACGATGCGCCACCGGTTGTCGGCCGTGCCGTCGTCGGCGTCCTGGACGGCGAAGGCACCGACCGCAGTGGAGCCGCCGGCGATGGCGAGGAGCTTCCCACTGTGCGCGTTGCGGATCTTGTAGGTGCCGTCGCCCTGGTCGAGCAGGGCCCAGCGGTGGTCGGCGGTGCCGTTGTCCGCCCACTGCAGGACGGCGGCGCCGTCGGCCGTGGACATGTTGAGCACGCCGAGCACCTTGCCGCTGTGGACGTTGCGGAAGCGGTAGGCGTCGCCGTCGGGGATCATCTCCCAGTCGTGGTCGGCGGTCCCCGAGTCGGGCCACTGCAGGGCACGGCCGCCGTCGGCGGTGGACATGTCCTGGACGCCCAGCACCAGGCCGCTGGCCGCGTTGGCGAGGCGGACGGAGGTGAGGCCGCCGGTGTTCCAGTAGACGGTGTAGTTGTGTCCGTGCGCGTCGTGGAACGGACCCAGGTTCACGGTGGTGCCGTTCGCGGTGGCGGTGAAGGCGAGCGAGGCGGACCCGGTCCGCCGGATCGACGTGGTGTCGAGGGAGGGAAGCGAGGTGAGGGCCGCGTTCCCGTAGTTCCCGGACAGGACGACCGGGCCGTAGGTGACGGCGGAGACGTGCGGATTGTCGTTGGCCGGCCGTACGACGGTCCGCATGGGCAGGCGGACGGTGACGGTGTCGCCCGAGGTCCAGGCGCGGTTCAGGGTCGCGTAGCTGCCGGGGGTCGTCGCGATGTCCTGCGCGACGCCGTTGACACTGATGACGGCTCCGGTGGTCCAGCCGGGGACGCGGATGCGCATCGCCCACGTCCCGCCGGCGTTGCCGGTGACGCGCAGGGTCGTGGTGTCGCCCGCCGGGTACGTGGTCGTCTGGGTGACGGTGATGCCGCGCTGGGTCCAGGTGAGGACGGAGGGCACGAACAGGTTGACGGTCAGGGTGGTGCCGGAGTGGAAGTAGACGGAGTCCATCAGCCGGGTGTGCATCTCCAGACCGGTGCCCTGGCAGCACCAGAAGGTGGTGTAGTCGGTGCTCCAGGTGCCGCCGCCCCACGCCGGGCCGACACCGCGCCGGCCTCCGGGCCTCAGCGGGGTGAAGTAGGTGACGTGGCCGTGCGGGTCGGCCGGGTTCTGCTGGCCGATCATGTGGTTCAGCCATGCCTGCTCGTAGTAGTCGAACAGCGCGGCCCGGTCCGGCGTCAGCGCGAACAGCTCCCGCGTCAGCCGGAGCATGTTGACGGTGTTGCAGCTCTCGCACGTGTCGTTCATCAGATACCCGGCGATGGCGTTCGGGGCGCGGAAGTGTTCGGCCTGGCTGTTGCCGCCGATGGCGTAGGTGTGTGCGCCGACGCACATGGTCCAGGCGTTGGTGGCGATGTCCCGGTACCGGGCGGTGCCCGTGGCCTTGTACTCGCGTACGGCGCCGATCCACTTCGGCACCTGTGTGTTGGCGTGCAGCCCGGCCAGGCGGTCCTGGTTCGCGGCCAACGGGTCGAAGACCGCGGCGTGGTCGAAGCGCTGGGCGACGGTGAGCCAGCGCGCGTCACCGGTCTGCTGGTGGAGATCGGCCAGTACGGCGTTCATGCCGCCGAACTCGGTGCCCAGCATGGCCTGCATCTGGGCGGTGCTCAGCCGGCCGGTGCGGGTGTCGACCCAGGACGCCAGGGACAGCAGGACGTCACGGGCCTGGGTGCTGCCGAGGTGCCGCCACACGTCCAGCAGGCCGGTGAGGGTCTTGTGGATCGTGTAGTACGGGACGTTGCCGTTGCTCAGCGTCCGGTTCTCCAGGGCGGTGAAGTCGGACTCGGGGTAGCCGGACAGGTATCCGGCGGAGAATCGGACGGCGCTGTTGTTGGCCTGGCACTTGGCCAGCTCCGCCACCATGTACAGGGCCTTGTCGCGGCAGACGGTGTCCCCGGTCACGGCGTACAGCTGCGCCCAGGCGGTGAGGAAGTGGCCCTGGACGTGGCTGCGGAAGGGGAAGTCGGGCGCCTCCCAGCCCCCGGTGGCGGCGGCGCCCTTCGTGGACAGCCCGTGGTTGGCGCGGAAGTTGTACAGCAGCCGGTCGACGTCGACGAACCGCAGGTAGCTCTGGGTCCGGTTCTGGTTGTCCAGCCACCTGCTCGCGGTCAGCCTGACCTGACCGAGGTCGAAGGGGAAGGCCAGGGCTCCGATGTCGGCACGGGCCGGGGAGGCCGCCGCTCGGGCGGGGGACGTGCCGGCCAGCGGTCCGACGGCGCTCGCGGCGGCGGTCGCCCCGGTGAGCTGGAGGAGACGGCGTCTGCTGACGGAGGAAGAGGACATGCGGGCACCCTTCTGGGGGGACTCGGCGGCTCGGGCGGGAGAGGAAGGTCCGGCCGGGGGCGTGCGGTTCACCGGCCTGGTTCATGTCCGGTCAGAGGTGGCGGTGGCGTAGGTGGCGGCCCGGGTGGCTGTAGGCCGCCCGCGGTGAGCGAGGTCGTCCCGTAGCGCGATCGGAGCGGGTGGCGGGCGGGGAGTCGCCTGCGCGGGCGTGGCCGTCAGGGGAGTGAGCGGTGCGGCGTCAGCGCGGTCGCGGCGGGCGGGCCGCCGTGAATCGTGTTCCGCGACGAGGGCGCGCGGACGTTTCCATGAAGGCGGCTCCGGCACGAAGTGGAGGCGGCACGGCAGCGGTGGGGACGACCGCGTCGAGGCGGCCCCGCCCCCGGGGCGGCCTGAGGGGGCAGTCCAGGTCCGCGACCTCCAGGAGGCCGCACCGGTGCCGCGGGTGCGCTGAGCGCCGCGCCGTCGGCCATGGACGCGCCCGCACGGTCAGTCGCGTGCCGCTGTGCCGGCTCTCGGCGCGGTACCGGTCACCGCCCGCGTCAGCGAACCGCCGCTCCTGCCGGGCGGCGCCGTTGAAGGTGCCCTGACCGACCAGGGTTCGGTCCTCCGTATGCGGCATGCGGATGCCCTCCGTGAACAGCGCTCCGCGCGTCGGGGCGCGGGACACCGTGGCAGGCCGGCTGGAGGTCGACCGGCGAACCGTAGGGCCGCCGGGCGGTGTGCGGACACGCATGAAAGCCTCCTCGTGCGGGGAAGGGAAGCCGAGCGCATGGGCGGTGTACCGGAAACCGTCTTGCGGACGGTTCACTTCCGGCGGTCTGAGGGGGACATCAGGGGCGGACGGGGGACCGTCTGTTCGTCATATCGAACGTTGTTCGCGGAGGTGACGAGACCATAGAGGGGGGAGTGACGGGCCGTCAATGCAGGCGACGTCGGCAAGTGACGCCGCGATGCGTACCTGGGCGCCGATGCGCCGGAGTCATTGACGTGTCCGTGACGTGCCCAGGGCGGGCCGGCACGGCACTCCGGTCGAAGCGCGATCACGCGACGCCCCCTGGGCGAGGGAGCGACATGATTCTCCCCTTTGAGAGCGCGGACGTGCGAGCCTCGAAGTTGGACCGACCTGGAGCTCGGTGGCCCGTGGAAGCTCAAGGAGGATCGCGGATGCCTATTGGGCGGGGCCGTGGGACTGGGCAAAGTAACGATTACGCGAGATCGGCACGGTGCTGGGCAGGATGGTTCGGGCCGCCCTCCGCGGTGTCGGACCGTAACGGACCGGGCATGTCATAGGCGGCAGAGCGGTGGCAAAACGGGGGGTGGGTGATGACGAAGCTCGGCGCAGGGGCGCTGTTCCTGTTCTGCTACCTCGACGTTGTCGCGTGCCTGGCCATCGGGGACTGGATTTCCGATGTGGGTCCTCTTTTGCTCTATGGCGGCCCGGCCGCTTTCGTCGCTGGGTTCGTCACCCAGGCGGCACATGACATCCGCCAGCGAAGTGCCGGGCGCAACGCGCGTTTGTAGGCGCCCTGTTGGGCAGCGCAGCCTGGAACCGTGCTGGACGTAGTGCAGAAGGCTCCCGCGCCGACCCGCAGCTCAACTCATTCTGAAACGACCAGTTGCAGTAACAGCCGTTGAGATGGCATTGCCGCACAGTCGGGATCGACTGTGCGGCAATGGCCTGTCGTCACGGCAGGGTCATCCCGACTTCGTCGCGCAGGACAATTGCTCGTCGATCTCCCGTGCGGTCATCGTCTTGCCCTGGATGGTCCAGTACCGGTCCTCAGCCGAGGGGTCCTTCGCTGCCTCTTCGAAGTCCACGAGATCCCCGACGCTGTCTTCCTGGTGTGCGTAGGTGACGGATACGTCCACCGGCGAGGGCACCTCGGCGGGCTTGTCCGATGTGGCAGCCTTGCGGTACCCGGTCGGCGACCACAGCTTGATCAGCCCGTTGGCAGCGGCCTCGCCTGTGGGCCCTTCGCCCCACCACAGCAGTTTCTCCTCCCGTGTCTCGCTACCTGGATCCCAGACCTCGACACGGTCCAGTTCTTCGCCGGGACAGACAGGAACCTTGACCTGGACGTCCGCGTCCGTGACGCGGAAGCCGAGCACCAGATTCTCGTCGCTCGGGTGTTCCGGGATCTGGTCGCAGGATGTGCTCAGCACTCCGAGCAGGAGAACGGAAACCGCCGTGGCTCTGGACGCGCCGGGCGCGCGTCGGCTCGAAGGCGTCAGCACCGATAGCCTCCGCTTCTCCACCCTGCCCTGCGCTCCCACCGGTTGCGGCAAGGATTCGCTCCGGCGCGCAGGTAGCGGATGCCGAAGCCAAGACCATAGCGCAGCCACTGAGACCTGTGCCTCTTCTCGTGGTTGATGCGGTTGCGCGTGATGTAGGCGCGGTTGTTCGACGTGAAGTATGTGGTGCCGAGCGTGGTGCCACCGCGCGCGTGCAGACCCCATCCTCCGCGGCAGACTCTCATGCCGTAGCGGTAACCGCACTTGTAGCCCATGTACCGGCTGACACCTGCGAGTCCATAGCCCAGCGCGCGTGCTCCGGTGCGGCGAACCTTCTTCCACCGCCAGAACTTCCAGGTCCACCGCTTGCCGTCGAGGTCGTACTGGTTGATGGGATCGGCCGGGTAGCCATAGGCGTTGGCGCCTCCGCCGTAGACCGGGTCGAGGGACAGGAATCGGCCGGTCTGTGCGTTGTAGAGGCGGGCGCCCATGAGGACCAGCCCGGTGGGGGTCTCGGTAGAGCGCTGTTTGGCGCCGAGCCAGTTGTAGCGGGTGGCCGCTTGCCCGACACGTGGGTTGCCGTATTCGTCGCTGTCCAGAGCAACAGGTGCCTGGGATGCGTCGAGCGGGAGTTGGAGGGCGACGTCGCCGTGGATGGTGGTGAGTTGCAGGACGGTGTCGCCGGTCTTGCTGGTGGTGGCTGCCAGGTCACCGCCGGTGGAGTCGACGTTGCGGGTCAGGGCGCCGGTGGCGGTGTCCTCCACGATCCAGCGGGGGTTGTCGCCGTCACCGTCGTAGTGGTTGGTCTTGGATTCGGTCTGGGTCCAGGTGGTTCCGCTACCGCTCTCCACTGTCCAGGAGCGGAAACGCAGATTGGCGTCGAGCTGCCAGGTCTGGCGCTTGCCGTTCGCGGTCTGCTGGTGGACGAGGTCGTTGGTGTAGTAGCTGATGGTGCTGTTCGGCAGGGCGGTGGTACGGCCGAAGGCGTCGTAGGTGTAGCCGGTGTTCACCAGGCGGTCGGCGCTGTCGTAGGTGTAGTTGGTGGTGGCCCCGGTGGAGGTGCAGGCACTGCCCGAGTCCGCGGTGGCGGTGGCCAGTGTCTTGCGGTTGGAGCGCTGGTCGAAGGCGTAGGTGCGGCGGGTGCAGACCTCGCCTACGGTGTCGTCGACGTTCGTGAGGCGACTGGCCTTGTCGTAGGTGTACTTCTTTGCGGACCAGCCCTGGTGGCTGGTCACCTGGCCGTGAATGGATTCGGTGACGGTGTCGGTGTAGACGGTGGTGCCGTCGCTGTCACGGGTGTAGGCGCGTGTGGTGGTGGCGCCGGTGGGGTCCTCGGTGACGTTCAGGGTGTAGCCGCCGGGGAGTTTTTCGCTGGTGAGGGACCCGTCGGCGTCGTAGGTGGCGAGGAAGTCACCGGCGACGGAGTCGCTGGTCTTCGTGACCAGTCCGCGGGGTTCGCTCGTGTGGTCGTAGGTGTAGGCGGTCGTGGAGGGGACGGTGTCGCTGGTTTTGACCGGCCGGCCGAGCTTGTCGTACTCGGTGGTGGTCCTTCCTGCGTCGGCGTCGGTGTAGGAGATGAGCCGGCCGAGCTTGTCGTAGGTCTTGGTGATGGTGCCGCCGCTGGGGGAGGTCACCTTGGTGACCTTGCCGGTGACCGGATCGTACTCGGTGGTCACGTCGGGGACGGCCTGACCGAGGCCTCCGGTGACCGTGGTCTTCACGGGGCGGCCGGCGGCGTCGTAGGTGGTGATGGCGGTGCGGGTCTGGCCGTTGGCCGTGTCGGTGACCGAGGAAGGCTGGCCGTAGTAGTCGTACTCGGTGGTGGTGTCGGGCAGATTGGCCGGGTTGGTGCCGCCGCCGGTGATGGCGCCGGCCGGACCGGTCCAGCAGACCTGGTCGGCCCATTCGGGGCGGCCCTTGCACCAGCCGGTGCCGCCGGCCGCCCAGTACTCGGTGATGCGGGTCGCGGCGTCGCTGCCGGTGGAGCCGGGCAGTGACTGGGAGGTGACGCGGCCCTGGGCGTCATAGCCGGTCGAGGTGGTCAGGTTCAGGCCGCCGGCGTCCTGGATGGTGAGGGTGGACAGGCCCTTGGCCCAGTCGTACTGGGTCTCGGTGACGCGCTTGTCTCCCATGACCGAGTAGTAGTCGCGGACCCGGGCACCGGTGACTTCCAGGGTGAGCTGGTCCTTGACGGTGGCGGTGCCGTCGGTGGGACGGCCCTCGTCGTACTCCTTGACCGTCCAGGTGCGGGCGGGCACGGAGGTGCCTGCCTCGACCAGGACGGTGGTGCCGTCCTTGAGGTCCTCGCCCAGGTCCACGCGGTGCAGCGGCCCGAATTCCTCGAGTTCACGGGTGCCGGTGTCGTTGTAGAGCGAGGTGGTCGACAGCAGCAGGGCCCGCTCAGAGGTGGACCGGGAGATGATGCCCAGGTCGGTCAGGGTCTCCTTGTGGGCGTCCGTGGCACCGAGCGCGAGTTCGCGATTGCCGGCGCGCAGTTCACGAACGGTGTTGCCGAACCGGTCGTACTCGGTGGTGGTGATGGACTTGCCCGGCTCCGCGGTGTTGACCTGGCGGCCGGAGGCGTTGAGGTAGTGGACGGTGGCTCGGCCGTAACCGGCGGAGGTGAGGTCATTGCCGTCGTGGGACGCCGGTACGGCATCGGCCGGGAAGACGGCTGTGGCGTCGCTGGGTGTGTCGAGTTGGCCCCAGGCGGCCGTGTCGGAGGCGCCCATCTGGTGCGGGGCCTTGGTACCGGTCAGCGGGACGCCGTAGACGATGCTGGTGACCGCTTCTCCCTCGATGGTGTCCGCGGTGCCCTGCTGCAGCGCGGGCCGCGAGACCTTCAGGAGCATCCCGTCACCAGGGGCGGTGCCGCTGTTGGCGTTGCCGTAGGTGAAGGTGTAGGGCAGCTCGCCGGGCGGCTCCATCCAGGTGACGCGGCCCTCGTGGTAGGCGTACTGGGTTTCGGCCTGCTGCCCGGTGCGCGGATCCCAGGACTGCCGCAGCCGACCCATCGAGTCGTAGCGGTAGGCGGCCACGGCGGTCGCGTTGGCCACGGTGGCCCCCGGCTCGGTGGCCCACAGCCGGATCTGTCTGACCTGGCCGGTGAAGTCGCCGAACTGGGCGTCGGTTTCCGTACCGGTGGCCGTGGTGGCCGTCGCGTAGACGAACTCCAGGACCCGGCAGCCCTTGGTCGACGGGGTGGCCTCGCAGGCCGCCGCGGTAGCCGCCGAGGTCGGAGCGATGATCCGCTTGGGACGGGCCAGTGTCTTACCGTCCACGGTCACCGTCTCCGAGACCACCGTGGTGGTGGAGTTCGACAGGCCGTCCAGCAGGGTGCTGGACACCTGCCAGGTCGTGGCACCGGAGGGTTTGGTGAACGTGGTCACCGTGCCCTCGGCGTCGGACAGGGTGAAGGTTGAGGACACGGTTCCCTTGAGGACCAGGCCCTCGGCGCCGGGCTCGGGAACCCAGCCGGTTCTGGCGGCGTTGGCGGTGAAGTGCAGGGCGTCGCCCTCGGCCGTCACCACGGCTACCGCGGTGTCGGAGACCTTGCGCAGATGGGAGTCGTCCGACTCCGTCATGTCCGCGACCGTGCCTGCCACCCATTCCTTGCCGAAGATGGCTGCCTGGCCTTCCTGTCTGGCGCCCTGGTCGGGTGCGCGGGAGGAAGCGGTGCGGGTCACTGACATGTCGAAGAACGACGCGTCGGTCTCGGAGAGGGTGTAGTCACCGGTGAGCAGGTTCAGCGAACCGGGACCGGCCTCGGTGGTGGCCGCGCCGTCGGCGTTGCGGTCCACGACCACGGTCAGCGGAGCAGTGCTCGAGGAAGCCGAACTCGGGCCGGTGAAGTCGGCCTTGATCTGGACCGTGCCGTCCGGGTTCACCGTGTCCGTGGTGTTCCACACCAGCGGCGCGTTCTTGCCGGTGGTCAGCGGCACCGGCCAGGCGGTCAGCGCGGTCCCGCCGGAGGTGACGTCACCGGCCGGGATGCGCACCCAGGCATCGGCCTCCGAACGGCGCCAGGAGAAGGAGACCTGGTCGTACGTGCCGGCCTCGGCCTCGGCGACCAGCGGCAGTCGACGCGCGGTGCGCTCGCCCTCGGACGGCTGGATGAAGCCACCCGAGCCGACGTGGAAGAGGTACTCCAGCGCCTCGGACTTGTTGTCGGCCTTGTCCACCGAGCGGACCTGCAGCGTGTGGGTGCCGTTCTTCGGCGGGGTGACGCTGATGTTCCTGGCCGTCGAGGCGCCGCCGGTGGCGACCTTGGTCCAGGTCACTCCGTCCAGTGACCACTCCAGCCAGTTGTGGTCGGCTGCCGGCGGGGTGACGGTGAACGTGCCTGCCTGCCCGGCGCCCTTGACCCACTGCCCGGACGGGTAGTCCGTCGAGGTGATCTTCGATGGCGCGGACGGGGCGGAGGTGTCAACGGTGAATGTCTTCCACGCCGACCAGCCGGTGTTGTAGTGCGTGCCGTCGTACGGGCTGGTGCGGAACTTGTACGTCTTGCCGTTGGCCAGTACCCCGGACGGAACCGTCACCGAGGCGGCCGAGCCGGAAGCGACGAACTTGGAGACCATGTTGGTCCCGACCTGCGTGGTGCCGGTGGAGTCATACACCTGGAAGGTGCCGTTGACCTTGTCACCGTCGGCGTCGACGAAGGTGTCCCGCAGCGTCGGTGTGGTCGTGTTCACCTGGTAGGCGCCGCTGTAGGAGAAGAACGGCGGTCCGGCCTCCTGCTTGGTACCGGTCTTGGGCCGGAAGTTGTACTTCACCACCAGCTTCGGCGGGTTGGAAGCGGCGTTGGCGGAGTTGACCCGCTTCCACTGCGCGAGCACCGACTCGCTGGAAGCCTGCAGCCCCATATGGCCGCGGCTGCTCTTGGCCGACGCCCACTCCTGCACCAGTGACGTCACATCCGCGTTGATCCAGCCGTCGGGCTGCGCCGAACAGGCAGTGTTGCCACGGGTCTCGGTCGAGGTGGCCTTCTTCGCGGTCATCGTGGGCCGGTTGGTCCACCGGCTGGAGGTCGAGGCCGCTCCGGAAGACCACACCTCCCACGGGTAGAGCTTGCAGTCGGTGTTGGCGGAGTGGAAGTTCCACAGGGACAGCTTGGCACTGGAGACCAGCGCGTCCTGCAGGCCCGCGGTGTTCCAGGTGATGAAGGACTGCGCGGTGCGCGGCGTGCCGTTGCTGTTCGTCGTGCCGGGGTTGCCGAAGTCCAGCTCGGTGTCGGTGGACAGGTCGACGGTCTCGCCCTGCTGCACGTAGGTGTCGAAGACGTTCGACAGGGACGACGTCGACGGGTCGATGGTGACCGGGTACTTCGTGTCCGGATCCGTCAGGAACTTCGCGTCCGGAGTGACGACCAGGTCCACACCGTCCTTGGTCTTGACGACCTTCATGGCGACCCTGGCCCGGTTGGTGTGCTCACCGGAACGCTTGTCGACGCCCGCGTCCCACATCACTGGCGCGGGCATGACAGCCCGCTTCCTGCTCTTCTTGTCAGTGAAGAGCACACTGCCGTCCTTGAGCTGCTTGGCCTTCAGCCCTTTGGCTCTGAGCGGCAGCGTGTAGGAGTAGCTGCCCGTGCCGGGGCGCTGCTTGAGCTCGACGTACTGCTCGAACCCGGTACGGGTCGCCTCCACCACGATGTCGGCACCGGGCACAGCGTTGGTGTACTCCGCCCGCGTACCGTCCAGCTTCGGCTTGGGCAGACCGCCCTTCCACTGCAGTGTGATCTGCTCGTCGCCCTCGCCCAGCGTCACCAGATCGACGGCCTCGGCCTGCTGCGCCGCCTTCAGCGACTTCGCCGGCGTGCCCGTCCGGCCTGCCATCCGCAGCTTGTTGGGGTGGGCCACGGGGGCCACCCCGCCGTCCGAGGCGCGCAGATTCACGTCGACATCGACCCAGGTGCTGTCCCGCTTGAAACGGACCGGACCCGCCGACAACTCCGTGGTCAGACTGCCGTCCTTGTTCACCCACGTCGTCGACGTCTCGGTGCGCTCGCTCAGCGCTTCCACCTGCCGGCCCGACAAGCGGGCCGCGACCTTGGCCGACGCGATGTCCGCCGCAGCGGACACCCCCTCGGTCTGGCTTCCC
>NZ_JAGMUE010000114.1:74165-126576 GCF_019049165.1 Streptomyces sp. AC627_RSS907 | reverse complement strand
GGTCCGCTTCTGCTGGAGCGGCCGCCGCAGCCGCCCCCTCCAGCATCGCCGCCGACAGGAGAACAGCAAGCCCGCCTGATACCCAGCGCAGACTCTTGCTCTTCTCACGCCATATCCACCCTCTTTCCTCAGGGGGAGGCAGCGTCACTTCAGATCTCACGAATCCATTCCTGTCTCTTGTAAGGAAACCGTGAACGACTCGAAAAGTAGCCAAGGACGCAAGATCACCAAGATCACTAAAGGGGCAACTTGGGCATCGCCCCTCCCGTTCACCCACGTGATCCTGATCACGGTACGTAACGTGATGAATACGGAAGCCCCAGGTCAAGGCCAACCATCCCGGTCTGTCCGCCCGCGTCCGCCGCCTGCCCCGGCGCGAGATCACGCCCGACCACTACGACCGCACCCGGGCCCACCACCGCCTGGAGATCCGGCGGCTGAAAACCGCCGCTTTCGCCCACCTCGACTATCCAGACGCACGCCTTCAGTGACACGCCGAGGGAATGGCGGCAGCCTTCGCCACGAACACCTCGATCGGTCTCCGCCCCCTGGCTGCGATCGACGGCACCGAGTTCCCCGTCGAGCATCCCGTCTTGGCACAGCTCCAGAAGGCGTATCTGTCGATCCCCGGCGAGACCCTGTGGGGCACTGTCATGGCGGGGGTGACCAGGTGGATCGGCCGTGAAGCCGAGTTACTGCGCACGGCCATGCGGAAGAAACAGAAGGAGTTCGCCGAGCTGGTCGGCGTGAACCCTCGACGGATCCCCCGGTGGAAGCGCTGGGGGGACCACCGAACTCGAACTCGACAACCAAGCAGCGCTCGATACGCTACTGGCTCGAGCCGACCCCGAGGTTCAGCAGCGGTTCGCCGCGCTTCTGCCCGATCGTGCCGCTGCTGAGCGCGATGGGCGCGCCGAGGAACTGCTACGAAAGGATCCGAGCACCCGTCGGCACCCGATTGGCGGAAGGTCTCGAGGTCCTCTTCCGCCACTGTGCCGAGTTTCTTGACGGCCTTCGAGAGCAGGCAAACCGCCTCATCGAGCGGTCCATGGGCGAGTGGCAGCGCGTCAGCCAAGGTGAGGTACCCGAGGGCTGAACCGGGAGTTGGCGTGCAAGCCGGGCTCGGTGGGCAACAGGCTGAGTGAAGGGCGCCTGGCGGGTGAGAACCCAGGTCAGGCGCCCTTCTTCCTGCGTTTAGAAGAAGCCCAGCTTCTTCGGCGAGTACGACACCAGCAGATTCTTCGTCTGCTCGTGGTACGCGTTGGCCTTCACCTCTGACCTGCGGTAATGGGCGGAATAGTGTGCTGTGAAGCCGAGTTGGTCCGCGACTGGTCCGGATCGCGGTATGTGGTCCGTAGTCCGTGGTGCCGGCGAGCGACCCCCGTGGTACCACATGGGTGACGGCGTGACGAAGATGGACGAGCGTGGCCAAGAGCCGGTCGACGAACACCAGCCGGTGCTTCGCGCCAGCGCCCACGGCCCGCTTCCGCGGTCGAGCGGCGAGCCTCGCTTGGTGACGCTCCTGCCACAACAAGCCGACTGCATGCGTCGAGTTCCCGACCACCCGACCATGATCAACTATCCAAGCTCGACTTCTCACCGCTTACCGTGCACGAGCTCGTTACAGGTCATCTCATTTGGATTGGCTGGTTGTCAGGCTGAGCAGAGTCATCCTCACCAGCCGAGCTTCCTCTGATATGGTCATCGACCTCGATCCGCAGCTTGGTCCAACGGTGGTTGCGTACGGCAGAAGCCATTCGGCACCTGGGTCAAGTGCAAGATCTCCGCGAAAACGCGTTGAAAGGTCTTGCCGTGAACTGCTTCGAGCGTCACAAAAAAGCGTCAGACACCACAGGTGTCCACCTGCTGACCGTTGTCAGCGCACGCAGGAGCGAAGGCAGCAGTCCCACAGGAGTTGTTGGTCGGCGCCTGGCACGACAGCTGCTCGCCAGGGGGCGGACCGTACGGGTGCTTGCCGAACCGGACCAGTGCGGTGGCTGGCCTGACGGGGTGGAAGTCGTCGCTGGCTCTGTCACCCGCCCGCTGGAGTGCGCGCGTGTATTCGACGGTGTCGAGGCCGTGTTCCTCGCCGGCGTGCTTCCATCGACAGTTCAGGAGGCCCTAACCCTCGCCCGGAACGCCGCCGTCGAGAGAATCGTCCTGCTGTCGTCTCACGGACCGGAGTACGAGGAGGCGTATCCGCCCGACACGTGGTTCTGGCTTGCGATCGAGAAAGCGGTGGAAGGATCGGGCATCCCGTGGACGCACATTCGGCCGTCGGCGGTCATGGGTGCCGTCATCGAGGGGACTTACCCGGCGACAGGGTCGGACTGGCCCGACTCTGTTCGCGCCCACGGAGTGGTCCGAGAGGCTTTCCTCAACCAGGGACATTATCCCTTCATCCATGAGGAGGACCTCGCCGCCGTAGCGACCGCAGCCCTGACCTGCGATGACTTCACCGGGATGGTCATTGAGGCGGTGGCTCCGCCCTTGAGTACCCGATCACGCATACGGAGCATCGCCACTGCTTTGAAGCGCGGCATCGACACGGTCGAGCTGACGGCCGACGAGAGCCGGGTGGCCTGGCAACGTCTTGGCTGGCCCGACGGCGCGATCGACGTGACGCTGTACGCCTTGGAGGAGTACGGCACCCGCTTCGCCGAACTCGTTCAGTGGACACGTGACCAGCGGCCATCCGTACAGGACATCATCGGCCGCCCACTGCGGACCTATGACGACTGGGTACGCGAGCACATTGACCTGTTTCGCTGACGTCGACGAGTTGCCCAGATTCCGCCGACAGATGTAAGGAAGGGTCTCATCGGGTGAGCCGACGGTGGCAGATGAAGGTGCAGGCGAGGCTGGTGAAGGCGAGGAAGTGCTCGGCCTTGCGTTCGTAGCGGCGGTGGAGTCGGCGGCAGCCGGCGAGCCAGGCCATGGTGCGTTCGATGGTCCAGCGGTGTCGGCCGAGTCGCTGTGAGGTCTCGACGCCCTTGCGGGCGATGCGGTGCTGGATTCCTCGCTGTGCCAGCCATTGCCGCAGGTGACGGTAGTCGTAGCCCTTGTCGGCGTGGAGCTTGCCGGGCCTTCGCCGGCGAGGGCCGCGGCGGGACCGGATCGGAGGTATGCCCTTCACAAGCGGGATCAGCGCCTGGCTGTCGTGGACGCTAGCGCTCGAGATGCCGACGGACAGGGGCAGACCGGTCCGCTCGGTGATCAGATGGATCTTCGAGCCGTACTTGCCCCGGTCGACAGGATTCGGACCTGTCAGCTCCCCCTTTTCAGTGCCCGCATGTTCAACGAGTCGATCGCGCACCGCGACCAGTCCAGCTCGCCGCGAGCACCGAGCTCGTCGAGGACCAGGCGGTGGAGCTTGGCCCACACCCGGGCCTTCGTCCACTCGGTGAACCGGCGGTGGGCCATCGCGCCGGACGGCCCGAACGAAGCCGCCGGCAGCTGCTGCCACGTGCAGCCCGAGGTCGCCACGAACACGATCGCGGCCAGGACCTCGCGGTCGCCATGGCGACGCCGGCCACCGCCCTGCGGTCGCGACGGCGCCTCGGGCACCACTCGCTGGAACAGCTCCCACAGCTCATCCGGCACCAGCCGCTCGACAATCCCCACCACGACAGCAGCCTACCCAGCCAAATGAGATGACATGTTAGTGTGTCGTGCCGTTTGCGCTGTTAAGGGCGTCCTTGCCTACATGTAGTAGGCGTAACGGGTGGCGATGCGGGCGTTGGGCGGGACGTGTTTGAGGATCGAACCGACCCGGTAAGCGGTACGCAAAGTGAGGGGGTCGCGTTCGTCGAGCTGGGCGTTGTTCCAGTTCATCTTTGTCAGGGCGAGGATGTCCATGCTGGCGGTCAGCAGATCTGTGCCGTGTGTTGCGGGCCGTATCAGCAGTGGCTGGGGGACGTACAGGCCGGGGTAGGTCCGGAAGTACGGCACCGAGCCGCGGGTGTACAGGAGCAGGGAACGAGCGTCCAATTGGACGCTGGTGCCGCACAGCGGGGGGAGTTGGCCGCTGCGGTACAGGTGTGGGGCGCCGCGCCGCTGAATCCACAGCAGGTCGACGTGGTCGATCTCACGCAAGTCGGCGGCGAAGTTCGACGTCTTGTACTCGAGTGCGCCCGCCGCGCCGGCCAGAGCATCGAGGTCCTCTTCCGCCACTATGCCAAGTTTCTTGACGGCCTTCGAGAGCAGGCAAACCGCCTCATCGAGCAGTCCATGAGCGAGTGGCAGCGCGTCAGCCAAGGTGAGGTACCCGAGAGCTGAACCGAGAGTTTGGTCCGTGACTGGTCCGGAAGCACTGGTCGGGAGGGGTGTAGCCGTGGGAGGAATCGGGAGTTAGCGTGCAAGCCGGGCTCGGTGGGTAGCAGACTGAGCGAAGGGCGCCTGGCGGGCATAAGTCCAGGTCAGGCGCCCTTCTTTCTGCGTCTAGAAGAAGCCCAGCTTCTTCGGCGAGTACGACACCAGCAGATTCTTCGTCTGCTGGTAGTGCTCCAGCATCATCTTGTGTGTCTCCCGGCCGATCCCCGACTGTTTGTAGCCGCCGAAGGCGGCGTGTGCCGGGTAGGCGTGATAGCAGTTGGTCCAGACGCGCCCCGCCTGGATCGCACGACCCGCACGGTAGGCGGTGTTCATGTCGCGGGTCCACACCCCGGCGCCGAGTCCGTACAGGGTGTCGTTGGCGGTCGCGATCGCATCGTCGAAGTCGTTGAAGGACGTGACGGACACGACCGGTCCGAAGATCTCCTCCTGGAAGATCCGCATGCGGTTGCGGCCCTCGAAGATCGTCGGCTGGACGTAGTAGCCGCCCTTCAACTCGTCGTCGTACTCGACGCGTTCGCCGCCGGTGAGTACCTTGGCGCCCTCCTGCCGGCCGATGTCCAGATAGGAGAGGATCTTCTCCAACTGGTCGTTGGACGCCTGCGCGCCGATCATCGTGCCGGTGTCCAGGGGATGCCCCGGCTTGATCCGCTCGGTGCGGGCGACGGCGGCCTCGATGAACTCGCCGTAGCTGCCGCGCTGGATCAGCGCCCGGGACGGGCAGGTGCACACCTCGCCCTGGTTGAGCGCGAACATGGTGAAGCCTTCGAGCGCCTTGTCACGGAAGTCGTCGTCCTGCGCCCAGACGTCGTCGAAGAAGATGTTCGGCGACTTGCCGCCGAGCTCCAGCGTGACGGGCCTGATGTTCTCCGACGCGTACTGCATGATCAGCCGCCCGGTGGTGGTCTCCCCGGTGAACGCCACCTTCGCCACCCGGGGGCTGGACGCGAGCGGCTTGCCCGCCTCCACGCCGAAGCCGTTGACGACGTTGAGGACACCGGGCGGCAGCAGGTCCGCGACCAGGCTCAGCCAGAAGTGGATCGAGGCCGGGGTCTGCTCGGCGGGTTTCAGGACCACCGCATTGCCGGCGGCGAGCGCGGGGGCGAGCTTCCAGGTCGCCATCAGGATCGGGAAGTTCCACGGGATGATCTGCGCGACGACACCCAGCGGCTCGTGGAAGTGGTACGCCACGGTGTCGTCGTCCACCTCGCCGAGCGAGCCCTCCTGCGCGCGGATCGCTCCGGCGAAGTAGCGGAAGTGGTCGATGGCGAGCGGGATGTCGGCAGCCAGCGTCTCCCGCACCGGCTTGCCGTTCTCCCAGCTCTCGGCGACGGCGAGGCGTTCCAGGTTCGCGTCCATACGATCGGCGATCTTCAGCAGGATGCCGGAACGCTCGGTCACCGAGGTGCGGCCCCAGCCCGGGGCGGCCTCGTGCGCGGCGTCGAGCGCCCGCTCCACGTCCTCCGCCGTACCGCGCGCGACCTCCGTGAACGGCTGACCGTTCACCGGGGACGGGTTCTCGAAGTACTGCCCGCGCGTCGGGGGCACGTACTCGCCGCCGATGAAGTGGTCGTAGCGCGACTCGTAGGAGACGATCGCGCCCTCGGTGCCGGGCGCCGCGTAACGGGTCATCCTGTCTGCCTCCCTCATCGGGCGCTGCCCGCCGTTGGACAGCTCTGCCCGCGAGGCTAGGAAGTGGGACGTTGCGCGGACGTTGCGTGTGCGCGGCGGCCACAATCCGGGCCGTGGCCGTCTCTCACCGGGCGGCGGTCACCACCCGTTCGGCGCCGGCGCCGTCAGTTCGGACTCCAGCGCGGCGAGCCGGGACCGGGCGACGGCGGTGGGCCGGACCGCCGCCAGCGCCTGCCAGACCTCGAGATCGTCCTCGCCCCAGGGTGCGTGCGCCCAGTCGGCCAGCAGGTCGGGGTCGCCGGAGGCGATCAGTGCGGTGCGCAGATCGTCGGCGAGCCGGCGCCTGAGCCGTGCCACCGCCGGAGCCCGGGAGCCGGGCAGGAGTGGACCGGCGTACTCCGTCGCTGCCGCCGTCACCGCACCGGCCCGCAGACGACGCTCGACCACGGTGGCGTCGGACTCGACCGGGACCGCGAGCCGGTAGGGCCGGGACACGAGCCGGCCCGGCCCCAGGACCCCGCGTAGCCGGGCCAGTTCGGCGCGCAACGTCACGGGCGTCACCCTCTCGTCCTCGTACAGGGCGCACAGCAGCTCGTCACCGGTCATGCCCTCCGGGTGGTGGGCCAGTAACACGACGATCTCGCTGTGCCGCCGGCTCAGCCGGACTCTGCGGCCGTCCGTCCTCAGCAGTGCCTGGTCACGGCCCAACGCGGACAGCTCGGCCGCTTCGGTGCCGGGCCGCTCGGGGGTGAGCAGCGCCAGTTGTGACTCGGCGGCGCGTGCCACGGCCTGGACGAAGCCCAGACTGTGCGGATGCGCCAGCCCGTCCCCGCCGGTGATGTCCACGGCGCCGAGCACCCGCCCGGTACGGGGGTCGTGCACCGGCGCCGCCGCGCACGTCCACGGCTGGACCCGCCGGATGAAGTGCTCGGCCGCGAAGACCTGAACCGGCCGGCCGACTGCCACCGCCGTGCCCGGCGCGTTCGTCCCGACCGCGGACTCCGCCCACCGGGCACCCGGTACGAAGTTCATCCGTCCCGCCCGCCGCCGGGTGGCCGGATGCCCCTCGACCCACAGCAGCCTGCCGTGCGCGTCGCACACCGCCAGCAGGTGCTCGCCGTCGGCGGCGAACGTGCCCATGAGTTCCCGCACCAGTGGCATCACCCGGGCCAGCGGATGCTCGGCCAGGTAGGCCCCGAGGTCACCGTCCGTCAGCTCCACGCTCGCCGTTCCGTCCGGGCCGACACCTGCCCGGACCGACCGCCGCCACGACTCCGCCACCACGGCACGCACGGGCCGCGGCACCGTCCCCGCCTCGGTGAACGTCTCGTGTGCGCGCCGCAGCGTCCGCGCGCGTTCGGCGGGGTCCGTCCCCGGTTCCAGAGCCAGCCATGAATCGGTCAACTCGGCCTCCCCGGACGGTGTGATGCGCCTGGGGACATCGTCACCCCGCCGGTACGCGCGAACAACCTCCACGACCAGCCGGATCGACCGGACGTCGCGGCACCCGGGGAGTCAGGCGAAGTTGACCAGTCTGATGTACCGCGTCCAGTCCCAGAACGGCCCGGGATCCGTGTGGTCGCTGCCCGGTACCTCATGGTGAGCGATGATGCGCGTGCGGTCCCGGGGGATGCCGTAGGCGGCGCAGATCGCCGCGGTGAGCCGGGCCGACTGCTCGTAGAGGGCGTCGGTGAAGTATTCGGGCCGGTCCACCCACCCCTCGTGTTCGATTCCGATGCTGCGGGTGTTGTAGTCCCAGTTCCCCGCGTGCCAGGCGACGTCTGCCTCACGGACACACTGCGCCACGTGTCCGTCGGAGGACCGGACGACGTAGTGCGCGGACACCTGCCTGGCCGGGTCGCGGAAGATGGCGAGGGTGTCGGAGTACGTCTCCTGCGTGACGTGGATGACCACGTGGTCGACGGGATAGGCCGTGGGCCGGCTCGACGGGGTGTAGTTGGACTCGTTCGCCGGCTGCCACTCCGCGGAGGGGTAGTCGACGGACCGGGGACGTGCGGCGGCGCGTGTGCCGGAGAGCAGGGTGTACGGGACGGTGGCGAGAGCGGCGCCCTTGAGGAGCCGTCGCCTGGTCGGAACCGGTGCTGTCCTTTCCCTTTCCATGGGGACTGCCTTTCGTCGGTGGGCCTCCGGCCCGGTGGGGGTGGGTGCTCGGATGCGCGACGTGGCTGAGAAGAGAGAACGCTGCCGCGGACGGACGTCCGAGGACCCGGGTGCGAGGACCTGTGTGCGAGGTGCGTCCGTGTGAATCACCGTACGGGGGCCGCGGGTTGCGCAGAAGGGCGCCGCGCCGTTCCGTGGACAGCCGCCTCCTTGTGGAGACAGTGCTCACCCGATCGAGTGGCGACGGCCGGGAGCGAGGGGACGGTCGACGAGGCGGGAAGGGGAGCGGGCAGGCGGCGACCACGGACGGCCTGCCCTCGCGACCAGGGCGTTTTCCGGCTCGGGTGCCGGTCCCGGGGGCACGGCTGGAGAGGCCTCGGGTCCGTAACCGCGAGCACGGCTGGATCGGGCTCGGCTCGGAATCCGACACCGCGGCGGGCGGGGCTCGGCTCGGAATCCGCCACTGCGGCGGGCGGGGCTCGGCTCGGAATCCGCCACCGGGGCGGGCGGGGCTCGGCTCGGAATCCGCCACCGGGGCGGGCGGGGCTCGGCTCGGAATCCGCCACTGCGGCGGGCGGAGCGCGGTCGGAATCCGACCCCGAGGCTGTCAGGGCGTGGGTCGGAATCCGGCACCCACCGCCGGATCGTGCTAAGCCCGCTCCGCCACCACCGCCGGATCGTCCAGCACGGCCCGGACCACCGCGTGTGCGGCGCCGAGCAGCGGCCCTCGCGGTCCCAGCTGCGACACGGAGACCGGGCAGGCCGGGCCGGCCGTGCGCCGGGCGAGCTCGTCCCGCAGTGACGGCAGCAGCCAGGGAGCTAGACCGGCCAGTGCTCCGCCCAGCACCACGCTCTGGGGGTCGAGCAGGTTGACCGCCCCGGTGAGCGCGATGCCGAGCGCGGTCCCCGCGTCGCGCAAGGCCTGCCGGACGGCCTCGTCGCCCTCCGCGGCACGCCCCGCGAGGAGCCCGACGCGGTCCTCACCCGGCTCCACACCGGCCGCGCGCAGTACCGCCTTCTCACCGGCGTACTGTTCCAGGCATCCCCGCCCTCCGCAGGCGCACGCCGGCCCGTCGGGATGGACCGGCACATGACCCAGCTCGCCGGCGAATCCGCGGGTTCCGCGCAGCAGCCGTCCGTCGACGACCACGGCCGCACCGATGCCGATCTCCGCCGAGACGTGCAGGAAGTCGCGAGGGGTTCCGTCGCCGAGCCAGAGCTCGGCCAGCGCACCGAAGTTGGCCTCGTTGTCCACGGTCAACGGCAGGTCCGCGGGCAGCAGGGCGCCGAGGTCCGCGTCGTGCCAGTCGAGGTTCGGGGCGCGCACGACGGTCCGGGCGTCCCGCGACACGAGACCCGGCACGGCCACCGCGAGGCCCGCCGGCCACAGACCTTCGGCCTCCGACTCGGAGACGACCTGCCGCACCAGACCGGTGAGCTGCTCGATCACCGGCTCCAGCGAGCGGCCCCGGTTGCTGCCGTACCGCACGACACGCGATCGCACCTGGCCGCGCAGATCGACCGCGCAGACCGCGAGGTGGTCGACGCCCACCTCGGCTCCGACACCCGCCGGGCCCCGCGCGCTGACGGCGAGCGCCGACCCGGGCCGGCCCACCCGGCCGGGACGCTCGGGGCCGAGTTCCTCCAGCAGGCCCGAGCGGATGAGCTCGTCCACGAGGGTCGACACCGCGGCCCGCGTCAGCCCGATCCGTGAGGCGACGGCGGCCCGCGACAGCGGGCCTTCGGCACTGACGGTGTGCATCACCCGGGCCAGGTTGCGGCGGCGCATGCCCTGCTGGGTGTCCGGCAGTGCGCGCCCGGCGGGGACCGGGTGGGTTTCGTGCGACGGTGCGGTCATTCCTGTGTCATTCCTCCGTCAGTCCTCCGGCGGTCTCCATCGTTCTCCGTCGTTCTCCGCTTGTTTTCGCTTGTTCTCGGTTGCTCTCCGTCGCTCTCGTTCGGTCCCCGGTCGGACCGGACCTCGGCACGTGAGCCGGGGCGAGCCCGGCGGACGTGTCCGAGGGTGGCCGACGAGCCTCGGTGACCTGCCTCGGCGGGCGTCCGCGAGGCACCCTCCGAGGGCGACCGTCGCGTCGCCTCCACGCAGACGCGGTCCGGCGACGAGCGCCGGACCGCGTCCGCCAAGGCGCCCCGGACGGCGCGCGCGTCGTCGGCGGCCCCGCCTCCGGGCCTGCCACGGGGAACGACCCGTGACGGTGTGCGTCGTTGACGCCCCACGGGAACGCGCATGACGGTGCCCCGGTGGCGTCACCCAGCGCGGGCGCTTCCTCAGTGAGAGGCCGCGTTCCGCTCCAGCAACGGTGCCGCGTCGGAGAGTACCCCGGTGATCCGCGTCAGCGTCGCCTCGTCCCGTTCCACGGCGTCGAGGACAGGCCCGGCGGAGGTGTCCCAACGCCGGGCGACCGCTGCCGCGTCCTCGCCGGTCAGCAGGCCGGCCGCCTGTGCGGCGGCGCCGAGCGCGACCAGTTCCCTGGCCTCCGGGATCTGGACAGGGCGCCCCGAGAGCCGTCGTACGGTCTGCTGCCACGCCGTACCGCGTGCGCCGCCGCCGATCAGCAGCAGGGGAGCGGACGGGTCCGCTTCGGCGTCCAGGACCAGGTCGAGTGCGCCGAGCAACGAGTGGACGGCGCCGTCGTACGCGGCCTGGAGCAGCTGGCCGGCGGTCGTGTCATGGCGCAGCCCGTACAGAAGGCCGGAGGCGTGCGGCAGGTTCGGCGTGCGTTCACCGTCCAGGTAGGGCAGGAGCGTGACGTCGGTGCCGGGTTCGACGGCCTCCCGGTCCAGGCCCAGCAGGGCCGCGACCCGGTCGACGGCGAGCGTGCAGTTGAGGGTGCAGGCCAGCGGCAGCCAGTCGCCGCGTGCGTCGGCGAATCCCGCCACGGTGCCGGTCGGGTCGGCGGGCCGGCGCTGCGACACGGCGTACACGGTGCCGGACGTGCCCAGGCTCATCACCGGCGAGCCGGGGCGCAGCCCGAGGCCCAGCGCGGCGGCCGCGTTGTCGCCGGTTCCGGCGGCGACCAGGGTTCCCTTGGAGAACGGCAGGTCGTGGCTGTCGCGCACGGTGCCGGCCACCTCGCCGGGCCGGACCACCCGCGGCAGCAACGCCGGATCGAGCCCCACGCGCGCGAGGATCTCCTCGTCGTACGTCTCCGTGCCGGACGCCCACCAGCCGGTGCCGGACGCGTCGCCGCGGTCGGTGGTCCCTTCACCGGTGAGCCGCTCGGTGAGGTAGTCGTGGGGGAGGCGTACGGCCCTCGCCGCGCGGGCCGCGTCGGGCTCGTGCTCGGCCAGCCAGGCCCACTTGGTGACCGTGAAGGAGGCGCTCGGCACGAGGCCCGTGCGCTCCGCCCAGGTCTTGGGCCCGCCCAGCTCATCGATCAGCCGGCGGGCCTGCGGCGCCGAGCGCACGTCGTTCCACAGGAGGGCCGGGCGCACCGGTTCGCCCTGGGCGTCCAGCGTGACCAGTCCGTGCTGCTGACCGCCGATCGACACCGCGGCGGCCTCGCGTGCCGCGTCACCGCACTGGTCCAGGGCGTCGACCAGCGCGTCCCACCACTGGCGCGGATCGCTCTCGCGGCCGGCCCCGGAGGACACGGTGTGGGGTGCCTGGCCGCTCGCGACGACCCGGCCGGTGGCCGCGTCGACGACCAGCGCCTTGGTGGACTGGGTGGACGTGTCCACGCCGACGACGAGCGGACCCTCGGCTGCTGACATCGGGTTTCTCCCTCTTCCGCGGCTCTCTGCGGGGATATCACTGATTGACCTGGGGTTTTGTGGTTCCACGGGCCTGTGTGACCCGGACGTCACTCCTTCGGGGACACCTTGTCCCTTCCCAGGACCGTGTGTGCATACTAATTTGTAAAGCGCCATGACGAAATAGTCGGCAGCGAGTGATCGGCAGCGAGTGAGGAGCCGCGGAATGAACTACCAGCCCACTCCCGAGGACAGGTTCACGTTCGGTTTGTGGACGGTCGGCTGGCAGGGCCGTGACCCGTTCGGTGATGCCACCCGGGCGGCGTTGGACCCGGTGGAGTCGGTGCAGCGCCTGGCCGAGCTGGGTGCGTACGGCGTCACGTTCCACGACGACGACCTGATCCCGTTCGGGTCGAGCGACACGGAGCGGGAGGCGCACGTCAAGCGGTTCCGGCAGGCATTGGACGCGACCGGCATGAAGGTGCCGATGGCGACGACGAACCTGTTCACGCACCCGGTGTTCAAGGACGGCGCGTTCACGGCGAACGACCGGGACGTGCGCCGGTACGCGCTGCGCAAGACCATCCGCAACATCGACCTCGCGGTCGAGCTGGGCGCGAGCGTGTACGTCGCCTGGGGCGGCCGGGAGGGCGCGGAGTCCGGTGCGGCCAAGGACGTGCGGGACGCGCTCGACCGGATGAAGGAGGCCTTCGACCTGCTGGGCGAGTACGTCACCGAGCAGGGCTACGACCTGAAGTTCGCGATCGAGCCGAAGCCGAACGAGCCGCGCGGTGACATCCTGCTGCCGACGGTGGGACACGCCCTGGCGTTCATCGAGCGGCTCGAGCGGCCGGAGCTGTACGGGGTGAACCCGGAGGTCGGACACGAGCAGATGGCGGGGCTGAACTTCCCCCACGGGATCGCGCAGGCGCTGTGGGCGGGCAAGCTGTTCCACATCGACCTCAACGGCCAGTCGGGCATCAAGTACGACCAGGACCTGCGCTTCGGCGCGGGTGACCTGCGGGCCGCGTTCTGGCTCGTCGACCTGCTGGAGCGGGCCGGGTACGAGGGTCCGCGGCACTTCGACTTCAAGCCGCCGCGGACCGAGGACCTCGACGGCGTGTGGGCGTCGGCGGCCGGCTGCATGCGCAACTACCTGATCCTCAAGGACCGGGCGGCAGCCTTCCGTGCCGACCCGCAGGTGCAGGAGGCCCTCGCGGCGGCCCGGCTGGACGAACTGGCCCGCCCGACCGCCGAGGACGGCCTCGCAGCGCTGCTGGCCGACCCGACCGCGTACGACACCTTCGACGTGGACGCGGCCGCCGCACGCGGCATGGCCTTCGAGCACCTCGACCAGCTCGCCATGGACCACCTCCTCGGCGCCCGCTGAACCCACCGCACCGCTGGGTGAACGCTCCGGCCCCCTCCGAGTCACGGACGGGGGCCGGAGCCCGTCCGGCCGCCTGGCAGGATGGCCCGCATGAACCAAGAGAACGGAGTGCCGGTCGACCGGGCCCCCGGTGCGGGAGAGCCGCTGGCCGTCGTGGCGGCGGCGATAGTCCAGCAGGGACGTCTGCTGGTCGTGAGCAAGCAGGCCGCCCCCGAGGTCTTCTACCTGCCCGGAGGCAAGCCCGACGCGGGCGAGGAACCGCTGCGGGCCCTGCACCGCGAGCTGGACGAGGAACTGGGCGTCGAACCCCGCGAGCCCCGGCTGCTGGCTCGGATCGAGTCGGTGGCGGCCCTGGAGGGGGTACCCATGCACCTGACGCTCTTCGAGGCGCGGATCGACCGACTGCCCCGGCCCGCGGCGGAGCTCGCCGACATGAAGTGGGTCTCCGGACACGAAACCGATGTCCGGCTCGCCCCGGCGGTCACGGACCACGTCCTCCCCATGCTCCGGCAGCGCGGCTCCATGGCACGCTAGGACGCCACCGGATCGTCGGCCACGTGTCCGGCAGCCACCGACTCGCCGCGGCCGGGCCGGGGACGGATCTGGTGGGGGCGAGCGGTGCGCGCAACAGCGCTCGCCCCGCCCGCCGTCCTCCGGTGCCGATATCGGCGGTGGCGACACCGGCCCGCGCAGCGGCGGTGGCGGCCCCGGCCCGCGCCGAGGATCAGGCTTCGTCCCCGGCCGTGAGCGCCGCCGAGACCAAGGCGGTCGCCGGGTCCTGCGACGCGCCGCCCACGGGGACCCAGCGACCGCGCTCCTCGCGGTACGGCCACCAACGGCCGTCCCGGTCGAGACGGATCTGGTGCGGCGTGCCGACGACGGTCCACCGGTTGGCCCGGGCTTGGAGCGACGGCCGTTCGCCCCCGTCCCAGGCCGACTCCAGCACCGCACGCGCGCGTGCGAGCGCTTCGCCCTCCACGGTCCACTCCTCCTCCAGCACGGACAGGGCGGCGCCGCCCCCGAGCCGCCACGCGCGGACAGCGACGGCCAGCTCCTCCGGAGAGCGGCCCGAACCGTCGCCGAGACGGTGCAGTACGGCCGGTCCCGGATCGCCCGCGGCCAGACGTACCGCGTCCCGCGAGGCGGTCGGCTCCAGGTCCACGGTCTGCCGGCCGTGTCCGCTCCGCAGTGCTTCGGCGAGCAGGCGGTGCGCCTCCGTCGCGGCCTGGGAGGCCAGGAACGACAGGGCGGCCGGGTCGACACCGGGCGGGGGCGCCGTCTCGGTGTCCAGCGACGGCGGAACGCCCGGCCCCTCCTCCAGGACGGGCGGGGCGGGCAGCGGTGGGAGCACGTGCCCCGCCGCATAAGCCTCGGCGGCCTCCACACCCTCCGGACGGGAGGAGGCCGCATCGGTGGGTGCCTCGCCGTGCGCCTGGAGGGCGTCGAGCACGACGCTCTCCTCACGCCCCCGCATCAGCAGCAGGACGAAGGGGTCCTGGTCCAGCAGCCGGGCGACCTGGTAGCAGAGTGCCGCGGTGTGCCCGCAGTGGTCCCAGGCCCCACAGTCGCACTCCGGTTCCAGGTCGCCCAGGCCCGGCAACAGGTCGATGCCGGCGGCCGTGGCGTCCTCCACCAGGTGCGGCGGCATGTCCCGGTCCAGCAGGGCCGCGACATGCCCGGACCGCTCGACCGCCATGTCGACAAAACGATCCCACTGCGCATCCGACAGCTTCTCCCACAGGACGTCGGCCCGATGCGCCGTGCGGTCCCGGTCCTGGACCACCGCGGTGATGCGACCCGGCCGCACCGACACCGCACCGACCGCTCCCGCGCGCGCGAGCCTGCGGCCCGTCTTCACCTGCCCCGCGTCCATCGCCGCGTCCTCCAGCGCCTTCAGCCACGCCCTGCCCCACCAGGTCTGGGCGAAGCTCCGCCCCGGCAGAGGCGGTAGCGCGGCGAACGTCCGTTCCGGATTTCCGTCGTGCCGGGTCATCGCGTTCCCCCTCGCAGCTCGACCAGATCGGCCAGTTCCGCGTCCGTCAGTTCCGTGAGCGCCGACTCGCCTGCCCCCAGCACCGCGTCGGCCAGTTCCCTCTTGCGGTGCAGCAGCGCGGCGATGCGGTCCTCGATGGTCCCCTCGGCGATCAGCCGGTGCACCTGCACGGGACGGGTCTGGCCGATGCGGTAGGCGCGGTCGGTGGCCTGGGCCTCGACGGCGGGGTTCCACCATCGGTCGTAGTGCACGACGTGCTCCGCGCGCGTGAGGTTCAGCCCGGTACCCGCCGCCTTCAGCGACAGCAGGAAGACCGGGACCTCACCCTCCTGGAACCGCCGCACCAGCGACTCCCGCGCGGTGACGGACGTTCCGCCGTGCAGGAACAGCGAGGGCACCCCGCGGTCGGCCAGGTGTTGCTCGAGGAGGCGTGCCATCTGCACGTACTGCGTGAACACCAGCACGCTCGCTTCCTCGGCGAGGATCGTGTCGAGCAGTTCGTCCAGGAGCTCCAGTTTCCCCGAGCGGCCCGTGATCGTCGGCCGGTCCTCCTTGAGGAACTGCGCGGGGTGGTTGCACACCTGCTTGAGGCTCGTCAGCAGTTTCACGATCATGCCCCGTCGCGCCATGCTGTCCGCCCCGGCGATCTCCGCGAGCGCCTCGCGCACCACCGCCTCGTACAGCCCCGTCTGTTCCGCGGTCAGGGACACGGGGTGGTCGGTCTCGGTCTTCGGCGGCAGCTCGGGCGCGATCCCGGGGTCCGACTTGCGGCGGCGCAGCAGGAACGGTCGTACGAGCCGTGCCAGCCGCTCCGCCGCCGCCGGGTCCTGACCGCCCTCGACGGCCTGTGCGTAGCGCCTGCGGAAGGTGCCGAGCCGGCCCAGCAACCCCGGGGTGGCCCAGTCGAGGACGGCCCACAGTTCCGAGAGGTTGTTCTCCACCGGAGTGCCGGTGAGCGCCACGCGCGCGCGTGCGCCGATGGTGCGCAGCTGCCGCGCGGTCTCCGAGTAGGGGTTCTTCACGTGCTGGGCCTCGTCCGCCACGACCATGCCCCAGGGCACCGCGGCGAGCCGTCCGGTGTCCAGGCGCATCGTCCCGTAGGTGGTGAGTACGAACTCGCCGTCGGCGAGGTCCTCCAGGTCGCGTCGCGTGCCGTGGAAGCGGCGTACGGGCGTGCCGGGCGCGAACCGCTCGACCTCCCGCTGCCAGTTGCCCATGAGCGAGGTCGGGCATACCACCAGGGTGGGCCCGGCGGCGGACGCGTCGGTCTGCCGGTGCAGGTGCAGGGCGATCAGGGTGATGGTCTTGCCCAGACCCATGTCGTCGGCGAGGCAGCAGCCCAGGCCCAACGACGTCATACGGGCGAGCCAGCCGAGGCCGCGCCGCTGGTAGTCGCGCAGCGTGGCGTCGAGGGCGGCGGGCTGTGCCACGGCGTCCTGAGCCTCCGGATCGGCCAGCCGGTCGCGCAGGGTGGCCAGCCATCCCGTGGGGCGCACCTCCACGTGGCGCCCGTCGACCTCCGTCGAGCCCGTCAGGGCCGCGGCGAGCGCGTCGACGGGCGTGACCTTGCGGTCCTGCCGGGCGCGGGCGCGGTGCGCCTCGGCGGGGTCGACGAGAACCCACCGGTCGCGCAGCCGCACCACGGGGCGACTGGCCTCGGCGAGCAGATCCAGCTCCTCTCGCGTCAGCCGCTTGTCGCCCAGGGCGAACGACCAGGTGAAGGCGAGCAGTGCGTCGGCGGACAGCAACGACGGGCCGGCGTCCGAGGAGCCCGTGCGCGCCCCCGGCTCGTCGTCGGGCGGCCCGACCTCCGCGCGGACGGTGAGGTCACGGGACAGTTCTCGTGGCCAGTGCACGTCGACGCCCGCGCCGGCGAGAGCCCGTGAGCCCGCACCGAGGAGTTCGGTGACCTCTTCGTCGGCGAGTTCGACGGTGTCCGGAACGGCGGCCGACAGCAGCGGCGTGAGCGCCGGCCAGGCCCGCGCCGCACGGCGGAGTGCGAGCAGGGTGTCCATCCGCGCGCGCGGGCCGAACGCGTCGTCCATG
Source organism: Streptomyces sp. AC627_RSS907 (assembly GCF_019049165.1). NCBI lineage: Bacteria > Bacillati > Actinomycetota > Actinomycetes > Kitasatosporales > Streptomycetaceae > Streptomyces > Streptomyces sp. AC627_RSS907. The sequence continues at coordinate 109,348 of NZ_JAGMUE010000114.1, read as the reverse complement.
GTGCCCGCCCACACCTCGGCGGTGTCCGCGACGAGCGCGGGATCGCTCACACTGTGCACCTGGAGCACGGCCCGGAACGCCGGCGGCGTGTCCTCCTGGTGCGTGGCCGACAGGCCCCGCACCTCGACGCGCAGTGACAGCCGTACGCCCGTGTCATGTCCCGCGGCGACGTCGGCGGCCCACGTGCGCAGCTCGGGCACCCGCTGAGGCTCCGGCGACGCGAAGGCCGGCCCGGCCGTCACGAGCTCGGCCGCGGGGGAGCGGGGCAGTGTGTCGGCGACGGCGTCCAGGAAGGCGCGCACGAGTTGTTCCGGGCCGGGCAGCCGCGGGGGTTCCTCGTCGACCGGGACGGCGTGCGCCTCCGGCGGCATGGCGGCGGCGAGGTGGCGGACGCGCTCGGTGTCCTCCGCGCGCAGCGGACCCGTACGCCACGCGTCGTGGTCGGTCACGGACAGACCGGGCAGCAACAGCCCGCGCGCCACGAGGTGCAGGGCCTCGACGGCGACCGCGCCCCAGAACACGGCGGCCCGGTGGCCGTCCGTGTGGACCCGCGCGCGGGTGAGGACCGGCAGGGCGGCCCGCAGCGGCAGCAGGACCGCGGGGACGCTCACCTGCTTCACCCCGTCGCCGTCGGGCAGTACGACCGTGAGGTCCTCCACGGACCCCGACGCGACGGCCCCCGGGACCTCGCCGTCGGCCCGCCAGAAGGCGACACGGCCGGTCCGTGCCGGGTCCCCGGGGAGGAACACGGCGCAGTGGCGGACGAGTTCGGAGATCTCGGAGGGCGTGGGCGGGAGATGGGTCTGCGCAGCGATGATGTAGTCCTCAAATTTGACTAGCCAGGGACGCGAGCGCCGATGTTACATCAGTCCCCGGACCGCAGGGTGTGTTCTGTCTATGACGTAGGTCACTATGCGGTGTGGGTGCTTCCTCTGGACGGACCGCCGACGGGCTCTCCGGGGCACGCGGACGGCTTCTCCGGGGCACGTCAGGGTACGGACTCCGGGACGTCTCAGGGTTCCGGACGGAACCGCCGGGAGCGCGGGCCCGTTTTCAGGACAGAGAGCGGCAGTGGCCGCGAAGGAGGCGACACCATGTCGAAGAACGCCAAGATCGCAGCAGGGGGTGTGGCGGCCGGCCTCGTCCTGCTGATCTGGCTGCCCTGGTGGGCGGCCCTGCTGATAGTTCTGGGGGTCCCGGCCGCCGCGTACCTGACTCTGGACCCCTCGCAGCGGCGCAGGCTGCGCCGCGTCACGCGGAAGGAGATCGGCCGCTGAGGTTCCGATGCCATGTCGCGGCCGTCGCTGACGGGGAGCGGGACTGACACATCGCCGTTCGCGGTCTGCCGACCGTGTGAACCGCGGGCGGCGGGGTGCCCCGCCCGCCTGCTCGGCCAACCTCGCAGGGGCGGAAGCCAGGGCGAGTAGGGGCCGGGCAGGGCATGGGGCCGAAGACAGTCCGGCCTCAGCGTTCGCGCCCTCCCGTGGGGAACCCTTCCGCAGCCTCCCGGTCAGCTCGGGCGTACGGCCATCCTGTCGAGGGCGTCCAGGAGCCCGGGCAGCGACGGTCCACGGCCCACGGGCACGACCTCGCCGGGTTCCTCGTCGAGCAGGATGAAGGCGATGTCGTCGGTCCTGGCGACCAGCGACCAGCCGGGGCCGTCGGCACGCAGCGTCCGCGCGTCGCCCGGAGCGAACGACGACCGGACCCGGCCGAGCGGCGGGGGCGTGTCGACATAGGCGCGGGCCTCCGCGAGTACTCGCCGGACACGGCCTCGCCCGGAGGAGCCCGTTGCGGCTTCGCCCGTCGCACCGGTCTCCGTGGCCTGGTCCGCGGCACCGGACTCGGCACCCTGGTCCGCGGCACCGGTCTCCGCGCCCCCTTCGGCGCTCGAGCCCTCCGCCGGGGCGTCCGCCGTCCGCGAATCCTCAGCCGCCACAGGGAAGTTCGTGTCGTCGACCTGCTCCCGCCACCGGGCCCACTGGAGCGCGATCTCGTCGGCCCCCAGGCGCCGCTGCGCGGGACCCCAGACGGTGGTGTCCGGCGGCGACAACGCGGGCCGGCCCGCGGACCCGGGGTCGGGATCGTGCGGCGCGGGGACGCCGGGGGCCGCCACGGCGACCGCGAGGGGCCAGCCGGGCAGCACGGCGACGACCGTACGCTCGTCGGGCGACAGGTCGTACTCCATGCCGCAGTCCCAGGACGCGACGGCGACGGCCACCAGTGAGACGTCGTCGACGGCGACGGTCCACCGGGCACCGGCACCGTCCTGGCCGAGCACCAGCCCGTAACCGTCGGCCAGTGGTGGGAGCCCGAGCGCCGCACACGCCTCCGGATAGTCGTCGCCCAGCACACTCGGGAACTTCGCCGGCGTCAGCAACACCGCCGTGAGCACATAGAGCGCATCGTCCGCGGCGGCGACGGTGTCCTCGTCCGTCCCGGCCATCCCTGCCTCCCCGTCGGCTCGGTCCAATGGCGCGCACCCTAGTGCGGCCGGGAAGGCCTTGTCACGACTCCCCGACGCACCCGAGCTGCGGCTGCCCGGCCGGGCGCGGGCGAGTCGAGCACGTGCGCCGGACGGGCACTTCACGTCACCGGCAGCCCCAGGAGGGCACGCGCCACATCCCGCGGAGACTCGTCGCGCTCCCGCGCGAGGGTGAGCACGGCCCGGCACGCCAGCTCGTTCACCCCGAACGACAGGGCTTCCGGCGACACCCAGCCCGCCGCCTCGTCCATCCGTTCCCGATCGTCGTCCGCACACGCCGAGACGTAAGCGGCCGCCGCGTCGAACAGATTGTGCGAGCGCGCCTCCCCTCCCGTTCGTCCTTCCGCGCGCCGAGCGGCGCGAGATCTGGCCCAAGCCTCGCGGATCCTGCCGAACAAGCTGACCACCCTCCCCTGGCGATTTCCCCGGCCCACCGTGCATCTCGTCCCGCTCAACGTAGAGTTGAAGCTTCCGCAAGAGAAGGGGACCGCCACGGTGAAGCGCTTCGACCGATTGGAACGGATCCGGCGGATGGACCCGCACGAGGACGCTTCGGAGATCTACCGGCTGTCCTCGGCCTACGAGTTCCCCTGGGACTTCGCCCGCGCCCTGGAGCTGGCCCTCTACCGCACCTACGCCGTGCCCAGCATCGGCGGACTGCTGGCCCGGACGGCGGAGTTCACGGACCGTCCGCAGAAGCGGTACGACGACACGGCGCTGCTGCTCGACGCCGTCGTCGAGCACGGCTTCGGCAGCGAGCAGGGCCGTACGGCCATCCGGCGCATCAACCAGATGCACCGCAGCTACGACATCACCAACGACGACATGCGCTACGTCCTGTGCACGTTCGTCGTCATCCCGAAGCGCTGGATCGACACCTTCGGGTGGCGCAGGATGTCACGCCACGAGACCATCGCCTCCGCCGTCCACTACCGCACCCTGGGACGGCACATGGGCATCAAGGACATTCCCGAGTCCTACGAGGAGTTCGAAGCCTGCCTCGACGCCTATGAAGAGGCCCACTTCGCCTGGGACGAAGGGGGCCGCCGGGTCGCCGACGCCACACTCGACCTCATGACCTCCTGGTACCCGCGCCCCCTCGCCCCGCTCCTGCGCACCGGGACGCTCGCCCTGCTCGACGAACCGCTCCTGCGGGCGTTCCGGTACGCCCCGCCGGGCCCCGTCACCCGCGCGACCGTGCGCCGCGCGGTGTGGCTGCGTGGACGCGCGGTCCGCCTGATGCCGCCGCGGCGAGCCCCGCACCACGCCCGGCAGAACCGGGAGATCAAGGGCTACCCGAACGGCTACCGGCTGGCGGAGCTGGGCACCCGCCCCGTCCCGGGCGTACGGGGCTGCCCGGTCCGGCACATCGACACCCCAGCCGCCGAGTGACCGGATCGTCTCCCGCAGTCGGCTGAGTCCGGCCCGGGAGGTGGCGCGGGCGACGGTCAGCACGCCACGCCGGAAGGGACCGTCCAGTTCTCCGGCGCGCGGCGGCCGGTCACCGACGTAGGGGAAACGGCCTCGGCCCCCTGCGGGCGGCGGCGGTGCGACTGGCCGACCCGCGCGCCCTGCACCGTTCCGCCGTCGGAGCCCGTGATGCGCGACCTCCTCGAGGGACCACCGGTCGACCGTCCCGGAGGCCGCGGGCGCGCGTGTGGTGACCGTGCCGGGAGCCGGGCACGACGTCATGTCCGACCGCCCCGACGTGTTCACGGCGGCGGTCGCGGGACGGCACCGGGCGGTCAGCCCTCACGGACCGCCAGCACCAGGAAGCGGACGTCCTCGTCGACGTACGACGTCATGCGCCACCCGGAACCGGCCAGCAGCGGCCGGAGGTTCGGCTCGGCACGCAGGTCGTCCGGCGTGATCCGCCGCCCTTGCCGGGCCGCGAGCGCCGCCCTCCCGATCGGGTGGAACAGTGCCAGCACCCCGCCGGGACGCACGACGCGCCTCAACTCCCGCAGATTCCCGGAGGGATCGGAGAGGTGCGCGATGAGACCTGCCGCGAACACCGCGTCGAGCGACCTCGACCGCAGCGGCAGCGCGGCGACGTCGGCCAGCAGCAACCCTCCGTCGCGGTCCCTCCCGGCCCGTACGGCGGCCTGGAGCATGGCGGGTGTCAGATCGGCCCCGAGGACCACCCCCGAAGGTCCCACGGCGGTGCGCAGCGGGGGCAGGGCACGCCCGGTGCCGCAGCCCGCGTCGAGCACGCGATCCCCCTCCCGCAGCCCCAGCTCGGCGACGGCGGCCGCGTAGGCGGGGCCGTCGTCGGGGAACCGGCTGTCCCAGTCGGCGGCGCGGGCGCCGAAGAACTCCCGGACGTGTGCGTGGTCGTCGCTCATGCTCCGCATGATCCCCCAACGGCACGGAGGGCGCCGCAGGACGTACGGCCGAATCCGACGCGATCGTTCCAGTGCCTGTCCGCGGCACAGGGCAACGGCTCTCGCAACTTACCTCCCGTCGTGCGCCCTTGCCGGTACGGGAGTCCCGCGGGCACGGGACACCTGGACCACGCCGCCCTCGGCCGGCCGGCCCCCGACCGCGACTCGGGAAGGAGAGGTGTTGCTCCGGCTCGTCGAGTACGCCGGGCGGATGCGCACCGCCCGGCTGCCCGACTCCGTGCGCCGACCGGACCGGCGACCAGCACGGCAGGCCTCAGTCCGCCACCGCCTTCTGGGCGAGAACCTTCTCGACGGTGACGCGGACGACGAGCTCACCCGGCACGCCGTTGCGGGCTCCGAACTCCTCGGCGCGTTCCTCGCCCATGTAGCGGGCCGCGATGCGGGTGGCCCAGTGCCGGAGGTCGTCGGGATCCTCGGAGAGACGCGCGCGCCCGTGCAGCACGACGTAGTCGAAGGGCGGCCGGTCGTCGTCCACGCACAGGGCGACCCGCCCGTCACGGGCCAGATTGCGTCCCTTCACGGTCTCCTTGCCGGTGTTGAACACCACCTCGTCCCCGTCCAACAGGAACCAGAGCGGTGCGACGTGCGGGCTGCCGTCCGCGCGGACGGTCGCGAGCTTGGCCGTGCGGGTGCCGTCCGAGACGAACGCCCGCCATTCCTCATCGGTCATCTTCTGTGCCATGCCCCCATCCTCCTTGCCCGGAGCACGGACGTGGTGAAGGCTGGCGGGCAGATCCCCCGGCCAGGGGGAGACCACGCATACGGGGACGACACGGGGAGACCGGATCATGGTGCAGAACCAGGGACTCGGCTGGCTGCTGGACGACCTGACCGAGCGCGTCGAACACGTCAGGCACGCACTGGTCCTGTCCAACGACGGACTGGTGACGGGAGCCAGTACGGGCCTGCGGCGCGAGGACGCCGAGCACCTCGCCGCCGTCTCGTCCGGACTGCACAGCCTCGCGAAGGGCTCGGGCCGCCACTTCGGCGCGGGTCAGGTACGGCAGACGATGGTCGAGTTCGACGACGCGGTGCTGTTCGTCACCGCGGCGGGCTCGGGCAGTTGTCTGTGCGTGCTCAGCGGAGCCGACGCCGACATCGGACAGATCGGGTACGAGATGACACTGCTCGTGAACCGGGTCGGCGAGCACCTCGACGTCGATGCCCGGCAGCCGGGTCGAATACCGCCCATGGAGCACCGCTCGTAGAGCACCGCCCATAGAGCCCTGACCTGGGCATTCGATGCTCGCGTAAGGGTGGCCGCGAAGTTGTCCGCAGGCTCGCCACGGTTGTCGCGCCGGCGGCTACGGTCCTGTGTCAGGCGGGCGAACCGGTCCGCCCGCGGCCGCCGGCCCAGGGCGCGCCGGGCTCGGCGGCTCCGCGGTCCGCTCGGCCGACTGCGGAGCGAAGGCACGTGACCTACAGAGCTCGGAACAGGCCCTCCTGGACGACGGACACCAGCATGCGGCCCTCCCTGTCGTAGATGCGCCCGCGCGCCAGCCCCCGACCACCGGTCGCGATCGGCGACTCCTGGTCGTACAGGAACCACTCGTCCGCGCGGAACGGCCGGTGGAACCACATGGCGTGATCCAGGGACGCCATGTCGAAGCCCCGCGGACCCCACAGCGGTTCCACCGGGATGCGCACCGCGTCCAGGAGAGTCATGTCACTGGCGTAGGTCAGGGCACATGTGTGCACGAGCGGGTCGTCACCGAGCGGCCCGACCGCGCGCATCCACACGGCGCTGCGGGGCTCGGCGTCCTTGACTTCCTCGGCGCTCCAGCGCAGGCGGTCGACATAGCGGATGTCGAACGGCTGGCGACGTGCCATCCGCTCCAACTGCTCGGGCAGCGCGCCCAGGTGCTCCCGGATCTCGTCGGCGACGGTCGGCAGGGACTCGGGATCCGGCACCTCGCGGGCCGCGGGCAACTGGTGCTCGAAACCTCCCTGCTCGGCCTTGTGGAAGGAGGCGGTGAGATTGAAGATCGTGCGGCCCTGCTGCACGGCGGTGACCCGGCGGGTCGTGAACGACCGGCCGTCCCGCACCCGTTCGACCTGGTACACGATGGGCACCCCGGGCCGCCCCGGGCGCAGGAAGTACGCGTGCAGCGAGTGCACCGGGCGGTCGCCCTCCGTGGTGCGGCCCGCGGCGACCAGCGCCTGGCCCGCCACCTGGCCGCCGAAGACCCGCTGCAGCGACTCCTCGGGACTGCGGCCACGGAAGATGTTGACCTCGATCTGCTCCAGGTCGAGCAGGGAGACGAGGCTCTCGGCCGGGTTCGTCATCGGTGGGATTCTCCTGTGCTCACAGCTGGCCGACATCGGTGACGCGGACGACCGCCCGCCCCTCCGCGTCGGAGGCCGTGAGGTCGACCTCCGCGCTGATGCCCCAGTCATGGTCGTCGTTCGGGTCGTCGAAGATCTGCCGCACACGCCACAGGGCGTTGCGCGGTTCCTCCTCGATGACCAGCAGTTTGGGACCGCGGGCGTCGGGACCGGTGCCGAGGTCGTCGTACTCGTCCCAGTACTTGTCCATCGCCTCGCCCCAGGCGTCGGCGTCCCAGCCGGCGTCGGCGTCCATCTCGCCCAGCTCCTCGACCTGGTCGAGGGCCGCGAGTTCGACCCGGCGGAACATGGCGTTGCGGACCAGGACGCGGAAGGCACGTGCGTTGGCGGTGACCGGCCGCACCTGGTCGGCCTTCTCCTGGGCCTCCTCGGCGGTCATCTCCTCCGGGTTCGCGAGCTGTTCCCACTCGTCCAGCAGGCTGGAGTCGACCTGGCGCACCATCTCGCCGAGCCACTCGATCAGGTCCTGGAGGTCGTCGGACTTCAGGTCGTCCGGGACCGTGTGGTCGAGGGCCTTGTAGGCGCTCGCGAGGTAGCGCAGCACGATGCCCTCGGTGCGGGCCAGTTCGTAGTGGGAGACCAGCTCCGTGAAGGTCAGCGCACGCTCGTACATGTCCCGGATCACCGACTTGGGCGACAGCGGGTGGTCGCCCACCCAGGGGTGGCTCCTGCGGTAGGTGTCGTAGGCGTGGAAGAGCAGTTCCTCCAGTGGCTTGGGGTACGTGACGTCCTGGAGGCGCTCCATGCGCTCCTCGTACTCGACGCCGTCCGCCTTCATCGCGGCCACGGCTTCACCGCGCGCCTTGTTCTGCTGGGCGGCGAGAATCTGCCGCGGGTCGTCCAGTGTGGACTCCACGACGGACACCATGTCCAGCGCGTAGGACGGCGACTCCGGGTCCAGCAGCTCGAACGCGGCCAGCGCGAACGTGGACAGGGGCTGGTTCAGCGCGAAGTCCTGCTGCAGGTCCACCGTCAGACGCACGATGCGCCCCTCGGTGTCCGGCTGGTCGAGTTTCTCGACGATGCCGCCGTCCAGCAGGGAGCGGTAGATGGCGATCGCCCGCCGGATGTGCCTGAGCTGCTGCTTGCGCGGCTCGTGGTTGTCCTCCAGCAGGTGCCGCATCGCCGTGAAGGCGTTGCCGGGCCGGGCGATCACCGACAGCAGCATGGTGTGCGTGACGCGGAAGCGGGACGTCAGCGGCTCCGGCTCGGAGGCGATGAGCTTCTCGAACGTGTTCTCCGACCAGGCCACGAAGCCTTCGGGAGCCTTCTTGCGGACGACCTTGCGCCGCTTCTTCGGGTCGTCGCCCGCCTTGGCGAGCGCCTTCTCGTTCTCGATGACGTGCTCGGGCGCCTGGGCGACGACGAAGCCCTCCGTGTCGAACCCCGCGCGCCCGGCCCGGCCGGCGATCTGGTGGAACTCCCGGGCCCGCAGCGTGCGCACCCGGCTGCCGTCGTACTTGGTCAGGGCCGTGAACAGCACGGTGCGGATGGGGACGTTGACACCCACGCCGAGGGTGTCCGTCCCGCAGATCACCTTCAGCAGGCCGGCCTGGGCGAGCTTCTCCACCAGCCGCCGGTACTTGGGCAGCATCCCGGCGTGGTGCACGCCGATGCCGTGCCGGACGTAGCGGGAGAGGTTGCGGCCGAACTTGGTGGTGAAGCGGAAGTTGCCGATCAGATCGGCGATCCGCTCCTTCTCCTCGCGCGTGCACATGTTGATGCTCATCAGCGCCTGCGCCCGCTCCACGGCCTGGGCCTGAGTGAAGTGCACGATGTAGACGGGGGCCTGCCGGGCCGACAGCAGATCGGTGAGCGTCTCGGTGAGCGGCGTGTAGCGGTACTCGTAGGAGAGCGGCACGGGACGGATGGCCGAGCGGACCACCGCCGTGGGCCGGCCGGTACGGCGCGCGAGGTCCTTCTCGAAGAAGGAGACGTCGCCGAGCGTGGCCGACATCAGGACGAACTGGGCCTGTGGCAGTTCCAGCAGGGGGATCTGCCAGGCCCAGCCGCGGTCCGGTTCCGCGTAGAAGTGGAACTCGTCCATGACGACCTGGCCGATGTCCGCGTGCCTGCCGTCCCGCAGGGCGATCGACGCCAGGACCTCGGCGGTGCAGCAGATGACGGGGGCGTCGGCGTTGACGGAGGCGTCGCCGGTCAGCATGCCGACGTTCTCGGTGCCGAAGAGTTTGCACAGCTCGAAGAACTTCTCCGACACCAGCGCCTTGATCGGCGCCGTGTAGAAGGTGACCTCGTCCCGGGCCAGGGCGGCGAAGTGCGCGCCTGCCGCGATCATGCTCTTGCCGGAGCCGGTGGGCGTCGACACGATCACGTTCGCGCCGGACACCACCTCGATCAGCGCCTCCTCCTGATGGGGGTAGAGCGCGAGTCCGCGTTCCTGGGCCCACGACTCGAAGGCTTCGTACAGGGCATCGGGGTCGGCGGTCGGCGGCAGCTGGTCGATGAGGGTCACGCCCCCATCTTGCCTGGCCTCGGCCCTGATGGGGGAATCGGCTGTCCGCATGAAGATCACGAAGGCTACGCTGGGTCACCGACGAGGCAGCAGCGAACCGGACAACTGGACAGCGGCGCACGAGGAATGGGGCGGGCAACGGCGATGATGGGACCAGCACACTCACTGTCGGGGGCCGCGGCCTGGCTCGGCGTCGGGGCCGCGACCGCCGCCGCGGGGCACCCGATGCCCTGGCCGGTACTGCTGGCCGGTGCCCTGATCTGCGCGGGCGCGGCGCTCGCCCCGGATCTCGACCACAAGGCGGCCACCATCTCCCGGGCGTTCGGGCCGGTCTCCCGCGGGCTCTGCGAGATCGTCGACAAGCTGTCGTACGCCGTCTACAAGGCCACCAAGAAGCAGGGCGACCCGCGCCGCTCCGGCGGCCACCGCACGCTGACGCACACCTGGCTCTGGGCGGTCCTGATCGGCGCGGGCACTTCGGTACTGGCCATCACGGGTGGCCGCTGGGCGGTCCTGACGATCCTCTTCGTGCACATGGTGCTGGCGATCGAGGGCCTGCTGTGGCGGGCGACCCGCGGGTCCAGCAGCGACGTGCTGGTCTGGCTGCTGGCCGGGACGAGCGCGTGGATCCTCGCCGGGATACTCGACAAGCCGGACGGCGGCTCGGACTGGCTGTTCACCGCACCGGGCCAGGAGTACCTGTGGCTGGGGCTGCCGATCGTGCTCGGCGCGCTGGTGCACGACATCGGCGACGCACTGACCGTCTCGGGTTGCCCCATACTCTGGCCGATACCGGTGGGCCGCAAGCGCTGGTACCCCATCGGCCCGCCGAAGGCGATGCGGTTCCGTGCGGGCAGCTGGGTGGAGCTGAAGGTGCTGATGCCGGCATTCATGGTGCTCGGCGGGGTGGGCGGCGCCGCGGCGCTCAACTTCATCTGAGGGCTCCCGGCGGACCGGAACCGTCCGCGTCCCGCGGGCGGCACCGGCTCCCCGGTCGTGCGCCGGGGCCGCTCACCCGGTCCCGTCGGTGTCCCGGCCCTCGCCGCCTCCGTAGCGCCGCTCGAAGCGCGCGACACGGCCTTCCGAGTCCACCGTCCGTGCTCTGCCCGTGTAGAAGGGGTGGCTCTCCGAGGAGATCTCCACGTCCACCACCGGGTAGGTCTCCCCGTCGTCCCACGCGATGGTCTCGTCGCTGTTCGCGGTGGACCGGGTGAGGAAGGCGTACCCGGCGGCGCGGTCGCGGAAGACGACGGGCCGGTAGTCGGGGTGCTTGTCCTGCGGCATGGCGGCTCCTCGTACGGCGCGGAACATGGGCGCGACGGCGCGGGAACACCGCCGCGGGTGGTGTCAGCCGGGCAGCGAGTCCTCGTCGACGACGTGCATCGCGGCCTCTTCGGCGGAGGCGGCCGCGCCGTCGATGCCCACGTCCATGGCGACCAGCGCCGGCTCCTCGTCCTCGTGCGCTCCCTCGTCGGGTGCCACGAGCCGGCCGGAGCGGTCCGTGCCGACCTCGTTGTCCAGCAGTTCGCCGTCGGTGTCCTCGGAGTCGCCGAGGCCGTCTCCGTCGGCTGCGATCACGTCCGGCTGCTCCTCGGTCAGCCGCTGGTCCAGCGTCTCGCCCCGGTGACGTTCGCCGGCCGTCACGCCGGTGTGCTCCACCGCCCAGGGGCGCTCGGGCGGGGACCAGCCGCGGTCCAGGGGATCGTCGACACCGTCGTACTCGAGGGTGTCCTCCGCGTCGAGCAGCCCGGTGTCCTCCCGCTGCTCGGAACCGTCGGGCTGGTAGACGTCATCTCCCCATCCGTCGACGCTGTTCACGGGTACCTCCAGGGGGTGGGGACGGGCCCCTTCTCACCGTGCACCGCGGCGGGCCGCCGCTGCACGGGGCACAGGCGTCGCCCGTCACCGGGCCACACGGCTCCCGGGCCTTCCCCGAGCCGGTGCCTCCTCCCAGCCTTCCACTCCCGTTCGGGACCACGCAACGGCACGGAGCCGAGCCGGGTACCCCGCGGCACTCCCGGCCCGCATTCACACCCCGGCCGGCCAGGGCCCGGGGCCCGGCGGGCACCGGTGGCAGCAGGTCGGTGACCGATGGTGGGCCACCGGTCACCGGCTCGGTCCGGTCAGGCACCGGGCGGCATCCCGCCGGCACCGTCCGACCGCATGCGGGCCCCGCCGACCGGACATGGGCGCCGGCCGACCGGACGCGGACCGGACCCGGCCGAGGCCGGGCGGACCCGACCTCGGTGCGGCCGGACCCGGCCTCGGTGCGGCCGGACGGAGCCGGCCCCGGTCGGCCGGGTGCGGGTCCGTTCCGCGATCGGCCGAGCCCGGTCAGGGCCCGGCCGGTGTCGACCGGTCCGTTCCGATGGCCGACGGGCGGGTCCCGGTCAGCCGTGCCACGACCGCCACAGCGCCGCGTAGGCGCCGTCCGCCGCGACCAGTTCGTCGTGGCTGCCCAGCTCACTGATCCGGCCGTTCTCGACGACCGCGATGACGTCCGCGTCGTGGGCGGTGTGCAGACGGTGGGCGATGGCGATGACCGTGCGACCGTCCAGGACCCGGGCCAGGGACCGCTCGAGGTGGCGCGCGGCCCGGGGGTCGAGCAGGGACGTCGCCTCGTCCAGCACCAGAGTGTGCGGGTCGGCCAGCACCAGGCGGGCCAGCGCGATCTGCTGGGCCTGCGCCGGTGTGAGCGTGAAACCGCCCGAGCCGACCTCGGTGTCCAGGCCGTCGTCGAGCCCGCGTGACCAGTCGTCCGCGTCGACCGCGCCCAGCGCCGCCCACAGCTCGGCGTCGGTGGCGCCCGTCCTGGCGAGGCGGAGGTTGTCGCGCAGGGAGCCCACGAAGACGTGGTGCTCCTGGTTGACCAGGGCGACGTGGGAGCGGACCCGTTCGGCGGACATCCGGGACAGTTCCGCGCCGCCCAGGGTGATCGTGCCTTCCCGGGGACCGTAGATACCGGCGAGGAGCCTGCCCAGCGTGGACTTGCCGGCACCCGAGGGGCCGACCAGGGCGACCCTCGTGCCGGGGGCGACCTCCAGCGACACCTTGCGCAGCACGTCCACGCCTTCGACGTAGCCGAAGCGCACCCCGTCGGCGTGCACGTGCCGTCCCTCGGGAGCCAGCGAGGAGTCCCCGGCGTCCGGCTCGATGTCCCGCACGCCCACCAGCCGCGCCAGGGACACCTGGGCCACCTGGAGCTCGTCGTACCAGCGCAGGATCAGGCCGACCGGGTCGACGAGCATCTGGGCGATCAGCGCCGCCGTGGTCAGCTGACCGACCCCGATCCAGCCCTGCAGGACGAACACGCCGCCGATCAGCAGGACGGAGGCGAGCACGGTCACGTGGGTGACGTTGATGACCGGGAAGAGCACCGACCGCAGCCAGAGCGTGTAGCGCTCCCAGGCCGTCCACTCCTTGATCCGGCGCTCCGAGAGCTCGATGCGGCGGGCGTCCAGACGGTGGGACTCGACGGTGCGCCCGGCGTCCACCGTCTCGGCGAGCGCGGCCGCCACGGCGGCGTACCCGGCTGCCTCCGAGCGGTAGGCGGCGGGAGCGCGCCGGAAGTACCAGCGGCAGCCGATCACCAGCAGCGGCACCGCGAGCAGCACCACGGGCGCCAGCGGCGGCGCCGTGACCACGAGTCCGCCGAGCAGCAGCACCACCCACACGACACCGATCGACAACTGGGGCACGGCCTCGCGCATGGCGTTGGCGAGCCGGTCGATGTCCGTCGTGATCCGGGAGAGCAGGTCACCCGTGCCGGCCCGCTCCAGCACGCCGGGCGGAAGCCCGACCGACCGGACGAGGAAGTCCTCGCGGAGATCGGCCAGCATCCGCTCGCCGAGGACGGCTCCGCGCAGCCGTACCTCCCGCACGAACGCCGCCTGGACGAGGAGCGCGAGCACGAACAGCGTGGCCGTGAGCCCCAGGTGCAGTTCGCGTGCGCCGTCGGACACCCGTTCCACGAGCCCGCCCAGGAGGTAGGGACCCGCCATCGAGGCGATCACGGCGACGGTGTTGACAGTGACGAGGAAGAGGAACGCACGGCGGTGCCGGCGCAGCAGTTCTCCCGCGTAGGCGCGTACGGTCGCGGGCGCGCCGACGGGCAGGGTGCTCGCCGTCGTGGGGGCCGCCGGGTCGTACGACGGTGGCGCGACGCCGATCATGCCGTCTCCTCGATCTCTTCCAGTCGGTGCAGTACGTCGTCGTCGCCGAGGGCGTTGTCGTCCGGGGCCCTCCCGGCGTGCAGGCCCCTCTCACTGTTCAGGCCCCTCCCACTCTTCAGGGCCTTCTCGCTGTTCAGGGGAGCCTCGGCGGGCGGGGCCTGCTCCGCTCCGTCGCCGGCCTTGTCCCCGTCCCGGTGCTCCGCGGCCTCCTCGTCCGTCTCGCGGGTCACCACCGCGCGGTACCGGGGCTCGGTGTGCAGCAGGTCCCGGTGGGTGCCGACCGCGGCGACCTCGCCGTCGTGCAGGAAGACGATCCCGTCCGCCCGGTCCAGCAGCAGGGGCGACGAGGTGAACACCACCGTCGTGCGTCCCGCGCGCAGGGTCCGCACGCCCTCGGCGATCCGTGCCTCGGTGTGCGAGTCCACGGCGGAGGTGGGTTCGTCCAGGACGAGCGCCTCGGGGTCCGTTATCAAGGACCGGGCGAGCGCGAGCCGCTGGCGCTGGCCGCCCGACAGTGAGCGGCCCCGTTCGGTGATGCGGGCGTCCATCGGATCGTCGGCGCCGAGCGACCCCTGCGCGAGCGCCGCCAGCACGTCCCCGCACTGGGCCGCGGACAGTGCCTCCGCGGCGCCGACGGCACCGGACGCGGGCACGTCGAGCAGCTCACGCAGCGTGCCGGAGAGCAGTACCGGATCCTTGTCCTGGACCAGGACGGCGGTGCGGGCGGTCTCCAGCGGCAGCTCGTCCAGCGGCACCCCGCCCAGCAGGGCCGACGTGCCCTTCTCCGAGGGGTGTCCGCCGAGACGTTCCGCCAGGCGGCCGGCCGCGTCCGGATCGCCGCACACCACGGCTGTGAACCGGCCCGCCGGCGCGAGGAGACCGGTGGTGGGGTCGTACAGGTCGCCGGTCGGGACGTCGGCCGCGCGTGACCCCGCGGTGTCCGTGGCCCGTTCCAGCGCCAGCACCCGTGCGGCCCGCTTGGCCGAGGGCCGGGAGAAGGAGTACGCCATGGCGATCTCCTCGAAGTGCCGCAGGGGGTAGGTGAGGATCATGACGGAGCTGTAGACGGTGACGAGCTCACCGACGCCGATGCGGCCCTCGCGGGCCAGATGGACGCCGTGCCAGACCACCGCGATCAGCAGCAGCCCCGGCAGCAGCACCTGGATCGCGGAGATCAGGGACCACATCCGCGCGCTGCGCACGGCCGCGTGGCGCACCTCCTGGGAGGCGTCGCGGTAGCGGTCCAGGAAGAGCTCCTCGCCGCCGATGCCGCGCAGCACGCGCAGCCCGGCGACGGTGTCCGAGGCGAGTTCGGTGGCGCGGCCGGCCTTCTCGCGCTGGACGTCGGCCCGCCGGGTGGCCCGGGGCAGGAGGGGCAGCACGGCGAGGGCCAGCACCGGCAGACCCAGGATCACGACGACGCCGAGCGCCGGCTCGTAGACGACCAGGGTCACGCAGACCAGCACGATGGTCAGTGCCGCCGCGGTGAAACGGGAGACGGCCTCCACGAACCAGCCGATCTTCTCGACGTCGCCGGTGGAGACGGCCACGACCTCGCCCGCCGCGACGCGACGGGTCAGCGCCGAACCCAGCAGGGCGGTCTTACGGGCCAGCAGTTGCTGGACGCGGGCCGCGGCGGTGATCCAGTTGGTGACGGCGGCGCGGTGCAGGAAGGTGTCGCCGAGCGCGTTGCCCGCGCAGCACAGCGCCATCAGGCCGCCGGCGAGGGCGAGCCGCGTGCCGGAACGGTCGACGACGGCCTGGACGGCGAGACCGACGCAGAAGGGCAGGGCGGAGACGGAGGCGAAGTGCAGCAGGCCCCAGGCCAGCGACTTGAGTTGTCCACCCAGCTGGTTCCGGAAGAGCCACCACAGGAATCGGGGGCCCGAGCGTGCGTCCGGCACGCCCGGGTCGGGAAACGGAAGGTCTTGGATCTGCATGGCGTCCCAGTGGCTCGTGTCAGGGGTGCCGTTGCACACGGCATCAAGAGGCTGCAAACCGTGAAAGGTTCGCGTCGCGGCAGGCCCAAAATCAAGCGGTTTTCCGTGGTGGGGTACGAATCCGGCTCCCGGTGGCGGGTGCGAGGACGGACGGATGGGTACGGGTGGTGCACGGCGTGCGGCGGCAGCGGTGGTGGTCCCTGGAATCCCGCTGACGGCGCTGTCCGCCTGCGGCGGCCCGTCCGGGAGTCCCGCGGACGCCGGAGCGAGCCGGCCGGCCGGCGGACCGGCGGTGGCCGGCCCCACGGCCCGCCCCGCGGCCGGCCCGACGCGGATCCCCGGCGTCGGCGACCGGCTCCACGAGCGCATCCCGGCCGACTCGCGCCAGGTCGTGGCGGTGTACGGCGACGGACCGGACTCCGCCGACTCCACGGTCGTGCCGTACACGAAGCAGGGCGGAGGAATCTGGCTGCACATCGACCGGCGGCAGCGGTACGTCGGCCTGGGTCAGCCTGCCCGAGTCCGCGATGGGGTGTCTGCCGCGCACGCTCGGCCGGACCGGCATCCGGTGGTGGTGATGGGGGACAGGGCGCAGGGCGCACCTGAAGCGCTGCCGGGCGCCTCACGGTCACGCCGGCCGGTGCCCCCGCCCGGCGTCGGGTCCGTCGACCAGTGTGTCCAGGAGTCCGCCGAGCACCGCGCGCTGGTCGTCCGTCAGCGGGGCCAGGATCTCCTTGGCGGCGGACCGCCGGGCGCCGTGCAGCTCGCGCAGGGCCGCGCGTCCGTCGTCGGTGAGCTCGATCCGGATCACCCGGCGGTTGGCCGGGTCCGGGACGCGGCGTACCTTCCCGGCCGCCTCCAGCCCGTCCACCAGTGTCGTCACCGCACGGGGCACGACTTCCAGACGCTCGGCCAGGTCGGCCATCCGGGGCGGCGAGCCGTAGTGCGCCAGAGTGCGCAGCAGGCGGGACTGGGCCGGTGTGATGCCGAGGTCGCGATGCTCGAGATGGCGCTTCTGGATGCGGTGCACCCGGCGGGTGAGCCGCAGCAACTGCTCGGCGAGCAGGCCGTCGGGATCGGGGGCGGTCATGCGGGAACACTATCAGGACGATGTTCATTGTGAGTGTAGGTAACAATGAGCTACGATCCGTAAGGTGGGTGACAGCCCGCGCATGCCGGCCATCCGCAGGTTCCGCCGGCCGCCCCTCGCCGTCCTCCGAAGGAGCCCATGCACCCCGATCGCGAATCCGCCTGGACCGCACCCGCCGACGCCAAGGAACAGCCCCGGCAGGTGCGCCGCATTCTGAAGCTGTTCCGCCCCTATCACGGCCGTCTCGCCGTCGTCGGGCTGCTCGTCGGTGCCGCGTCGCTGGTCTCGGTGGCCACGCCCTTCCTGCTGAGGGAGATCCTCGACGTCGCCATCCCCGAAGGGCGCACGGGCCTGCTGAGCCTGCTCGCCCTCGGCATGATCCTCGGCGCCGTCCTCACCAGCGTCTTCGGTGTGCTGCAGACGTTGATCTCCACGACGGTCGGCCAGCGCGTCATGCACGACCTGCGCACCGCCGTCTACGGCCGGCTGCAGCGGATGTCCCTCGCCTTCTTCACCCGCACCCGCACCGGTGAGGTCCAGTCCCGCATCGCCAACGACATCGGCGGCATGCAGGCCACCGTCACCTCCACGGCGACCTCCCTGGTCTCCAACCTCACCAGCGTGGTCGCCACGATCGTCGCCATGGTCGTCCTCGACTGGCGCCTCACCGTCGTCTCACTGCTTCTCCTGCCGGCGTTCGTGTGGATCAGCCGCCGGGTCGGCAGGGAACGCCGGAAGATCACCACCCGGCGCCAGAAGCAGATGGCCGCGATGGCGGCGACGGTCACCGAGTCGCTCTCCGTCAGCGGCATCCTGCTCGGTCGCACCATGGGCCGCTCCGACTCACTCACCCGCGCCTTCGCGGACGAGTCCGAGGCCCTGGTCGACCTGGAGGTCAAGTCGAACATGGCGGGCCGTTGGCGCATGGCCGTCATCACGATCGTCATGGCCGCCATGCCCGCCGTCATCTACTGGACCGCGGGCATCGCCCTCCAGCTCGGCGGCCCCGACGTCTCCCTCGGCACCATCGTCGCCTTCGTCTCGCTCCAGCAGGGACTGTTCCGTCCGGCCGTGAGCCTGTTGTCGACCGGGGTCCAGATCCAGACCTCGCTCGCGCTCTTCCAGCGCATCTTCGAGTACCTCGACCTGCCGATCGACATCACGGAGCGGGACGAGCCCGTCCACCTCGACCACGTCA
Source organism: Streptomyces sp. AC627_RSS907 (assembly GCF_019049165.1). NCBI lineage: Bacteria > Bacillati > Actinomycetota > Actinomycetes > Kitasatosporales > Streptomycetaceae > Streptomyces > Streptomyces sp. AC627_RSS907. The sequence continues at coordinate 91,239 of NZ_JAGMUE010000114.1, read as the reverse complement.
AGGGCGAGGTCCGCTTCGAGGACGTCGAGTTCCGCTACGACGGCAAGGGCGGGCCGGTCCTCGACGGCATCGACATCACCGTCCCCGCGGGCAGCAGCCTCGCCGTCGTCGGCCCGACCGGCGCCGGCAAGTCCACCCTCGGCCACCTGGTGCCGCGGCTGTACGACGTCACGGGCGGCCGGGTCACCCTCGACGGGGTGGACGTGCGCGACCTCGACTTCGACACCCTCGCCCGCGCGGTCGGCGTCGTCTCGCAGGAGACGTACCTCTTCCACGCCTCGGTCGCCGAGAACCTGCGATTCGCCAAGCCCGACGCCACCGACGAGGAACTCGTGGCGGCGGCGCGCGCGGCCCAGATCCACGACCACATCGCCGCCCTGCCCGACGGGTACGACACGGTCGTCGGCGAGCGCGGCCACCGTTTCTCCGGCGGCGAGAAGCAGCGCCTGGCCATCGCCCGCACCATTCTGCGCGACCCGCCCGTCCTCGTCCTCGACGAGGCGACCAGCGCGCTGGACACCCGCACCGAGGCCGCCGTGCAGGACGCCATCGACGCGCTGTCCGCCAACCGCACCACCCTCACGATCGCGCACCGCCTGTCCACGGTCCGGGACGCCGACCAGATCGTCGTCCTCGACGGCGGACGTCTGGCCGAACGGGGCACGCACGAGGAGTTGCTGGAGCGGGACGGGCGGTACGCGGCGCTGGTCCGCCGGGACGCCCGACTGGAGCCGGCGAAATGACGATATGCCGGGTGTGTCCGTTCCTGGGGGTTACCGTGCCCGCATGCAGACGAACACTCCGCCACGGAGCACGAGAGGCAGCAGGAGAACGATCCGACTGACGCGCCGCGGGCGCATCGCCCTGATCATGACCGGTGCCGTCGTCGCCGGTACCGCCGCGGCGGTACCGCTGCTGACGACGGACGAGCAGACCGAGTCCCGTCCCACGTCCCTGGTGATCCCGGAGGGCTGGCGCGCGAGCCAGGTCTACGCGGCCGTCGACAAGGTCCTGGCCCTGCCCGCGGGCACCACGAAGAAGTCCGTGGCCGAGGCCGACCTCGACCTGCCCAACGACGCGGAGGGCAACCCCGAGGGCTACTTCTTCCCGGCGACCTACCCGCTCGGCGAGAACCCGACCCCGAAGAGGCTGCTGACGGCCATGGTCGACACGGCGAACAGGAAGTTCACCGGTGCGCCGATCGCCGCGGGCGCCCAGCGCAACGCGCTCAACGTCTACCAGGCGGTCACCATCGCCAGCATCGTGCAGGCCGAGGCCACCACCAAGGAGGACATGGGCAAGGTGGCCCGGGTGATCTTCAACCGGCTGGAGCGCGGTATGCCGCTGCAGATGGACTCCACCATCGACTACGCCCTGGACCGCTCCACGCCGAGGACCAGCACCGAGGACACCCGGATCGACAGCCCCTACAACTCGTACCAGCGCATGGGCCTGCCGCCCACGCCCATCGGCAACCCGGGCGACGAGGCGATGCACGCCGCGATCAACCCGACCCCGGGCGACTGGCTGTACTTCGTCACCGTCAAGCCGGGCGACACCCGCTTCACCGCCGACCACGCCGAACACCGGAGCAACGTGGCCGAGTCCCGCCGCACCGGGCAGAGCGCCCCGGCCGGGGCCGCGGCGAAGTGACCCGGCGCGTCACACGGCGACCGGCTCCTCCTCGGCCAGCAGCCGCCTGATGTCCCGTACGGCCGCGCGTCCCGCCCGGTTGGCGCCGATGGTGCTCGCCGACGGTCCGTAGCCGACGAGATGGACGCGCGGGTCGGCGACCGCGCGCGTCCCCTCGATCCGGATGCCGCCGCCCGCCTCCCGCAGCCGCAGCGGCGTCAGATGATCGACGGCGGCCCGGAACCCGGTGGCCCAGAGGATGACGTCGGCGGCCACGTGCCGTCCGTCGCTCCACTCGACCCCGTCGGGTGTGATCCGGGAGAACATGGGCTGCCGGTCCAGCACGCCCGACTCCAGGCCCGCCCGGATCGCGTCGTTGAGCGGCAGCCCGGTGACCGACACCACGCTCCTCGGCGGCAGTCCCTGCCGCACCCGTTCCTCCACGAGCGCGACCGCCGCGCGGCCGGCGTTCTCGTCGAAGGGCCCTTCGCGGAAGACGGGGGGCCGCCTGGTCACCCACGTGGTGGCCGCGGCGTACGGGGCGATCTCCAGCAGGTGCTGGGTCCCCGAGGCACCCCCGCCCACCACGACCACACGCAGCCCGGCGAACTCCTGCGGACCGGCGTACTGCGCGGTGTGCAGTTGCCGCCCCCGGAAGGCCTCCTGGCCCGGGTAGCGGGGCCAGAAGGGCCGGTCCCAGGTACCCGTCGCGTTGATCAGCGCCCGCGTCGACCAGGACCCGTCCGACGTCTCGACGAGCAGCCTCCCACCCGTCCCCTCACGCACCGCGCGGACGTCGACCGGCCGCCGTACCCGAAGGTCGAAGGCCCGCTCGTACGACGCGAAGTACTCACCGACGACCTCGGCGGAGGGCCGCGCCGGATCCGCGCCGGTCAGCTCCATGCCCGGCAGGGAGTGCATCCCGTGCACCTTGCCGTACGTCAGCGAAGGCCAGCGGAACTGCCAGGCCCCGCCGGGCCCGGGGGAGTGGTCGAGCACCACGAAGTCGTGCTCCGGCGCGAACCCGGTGCGCCGCAGGTGATACGCGGCGGCGAGTCCCGCCTGGCCGGCACCGATGACGACGACCTCGGCCTCACGTGTGCTGTTCACGCTTGCACCAACCACACGCGGTGCGCCGGTCTTCCCCGCGCACGAAGGACGAGGAACGACCGACCACCGACCGCCGAGGACCGACCACCGACGAGACCGACCGCCGACCGCGCGCTCCCGCCCCCGACCCGCCGCGTACGTCAGGATGGATACATGCCAGATGCCTTCACCACCCGAGTCCTGAACCTCGCCACCGGCTCCTCCGAGCGGGTCGCCGACATCACCGGTGACTGCGAGTCCTTCCTGCGCGAGGCGGCGGCCGGCCGTGACGGCCTGCTCAACGTCTTCGTCCCGCACGCCACCGCGGGGATCGCGATCATCGAGACCGGCGCCGGCAGCGACGACGACCTGCTGGCCGCCCTGCACACCCTGCTCCCCGCCGACGACCGCTGGCAGCACCGCCACGGCAGCCCCGGCCACGGCCGCGACCACGTCCTGCCCGCCTTCGTACCGCCCCACGCGACGCTGCCGGTGATCGGCGGCCGGCTGGAACTCGGCACCTGGCAGTCGGTGTGCCTGGTGGACACCAACAAGGACAACCCCGAACGCCGGGTCCGGCTGAGCTTCCTGGGCTGACCAAGATCGTCCAGCTGGGGCGTGCCGCCGATTCTCCGTACCACGCGCGCTCGAACGGAGAGAAGAAATGCGCGGTACGGACCTCAATGCGGCCTAACGTCCTTACGGCGAATGCGCCAAACGCCTGCTCGAAGCGCGGCGGCTGTCGCGCGTGAAGCTGGCGACGTCTTCGCCTGAGCGCCAGCGCGAGAACGTGCTCACTGCCGCCGCCTCCGTCGGGGCGCACATCATCGGCTGGGCGGACGACTGGGAGGTCTCCGGCGCCACGGATCCCGTGACCCCGCCCCAGCCTGGGCCCGTGGCTCCGTGACGAGCGGAGCCCGTACGACGGCTTGGTCGCGGCAGCGGTGGACCAGCTCGGCCGCAATGTCGTCGACTGCCTGAACACCGGCTACAAGATGCGGGACGAGAAGAAGATGCTCGCCACGTACAGGCACGACGGAGCCTGGAATCTCGACGACCCCGCCGACGAGAACCGCTTCACCATGGAAGCCTGGGGTGCGCAGATGGAACTGCGTGCGATCCAGCGCAGGAACGGTGACGCCACCGTCAAGACCCGTGCCGCCGGCCGTCCGAAGGGCAAGTCGTCGTACGGCTTCCAGTACGTGCGGAAGGTGAGGGGAGGAAAGGCGGACGAGGCCACTGGGCTGGGCGTTCGCGACAGCCACCGGAACATGACGTGGGAGGCGCAGACCTCAGGGTGGTCTTGGGCCCGCGCGATCAGGCGGTCTCGGCGTTGGTGGTCGTCTCGGTCCGCGCGGTCCATTCGGCGCGGGCCGCGGTGAGCCGGGGGTGCATCGCGCGAAGCTCTTCCAGCTGCCCGGCCACCGTCTCGATGAACCCGGCCAGCTGGTCCGGGCCCATCGGGCGGGTGTACATGTCCGCGGCCACTTCGACCAGGACGTGCGGGACCCGGTAGGCAGGGCTGACCGTCGAGTCCGGATCTACGGCGAGGTGCGTGCAGAGCACAGGCCAGGACTCTTACTCCTCGTAGCCCTCGGTGTATTCGGCACGGGCCTCAGCGCCGTACAGCTGGTGGTGGACGTCGACCGGGTGGCGTGTGCCGTCCATGTCGTCGGTGTGGTCCGTCGTGCACCAGGACGGGCAGGTGGCGGTGTGCCGGAGGCCGTACCTGTCGTCGTACGTCCAAGTCCGCTCGGGCGTCGCGGCTGCCTCGCTGGTCCGCCTCGATACCAGGCCGGCGAGCTGCGTACGTGCTGCCCGGAGCTTCATCAGGTGCGTGCTCATGTCGCTGATCAGTTCGTCGACCTCTTCGAGGGTGAGCGTGGGCCAGCCGCCGTCGGCGACGAAGTCCAGTCCGGGTGCTTCGTCGTTGATCTGGGACAGGTGGAAGGCCATGATGCCGTCCCTGTGCCGGTCAACGTAGGAGCGGTGCGCGCCCATGGCGGTGAGCGGGCTGTGGTGAATGTGCTCACTCGGGTCCTCGTGGTCCGCAGGGTGTCCGGTGCAGAAGGAGACGCCGTCGGGGCAGGAGGCCGTGTCCGGATTGCTTGACTGTTCGTCGATGGCCGAGGCGTCCATCCTGTCCGCGAGGGTCTCGAGGTCGTCGGCGAACCTGCGCAGCTCCGTCGCCTTCGTGCGGGCTTCAGCCGCGTCCGTGTCCGTCCCTCCCAGGCCGATGACCGGATCCGAACCGGAGAAGTCCACCAGACGCGCATCCAGGAGTTCCCTGCCGTCATTGCCCATGACGGCATGCACGGCTCCGAGGTGTGGGTCGTGGACACCGGTCTCGACACACCAGTCCGGGTGCACGGTGCACAGCTGCCTGCCGTCGGCCTCGTGGTCGGCGCTGCCACTGTCCGTGACCGTTGATACGGCGATGCTCACGTTCTCTCTCCTTGTCGCAGGAAGACCGGGTTCGGATGCCTGGGCCAGGGGTGCGGGCGGGGACCGCCGGCTTCACGCCCTCTGTTGCTTGGCTCTCGTAGTTGCTCAGCCTCACTCAGCCGGGCGGCCGTCCCATCGTTCGAGCGACACTTGTCCCGAGGGTGACCAATCAGCGGTACACTCCGCGCTTTTTGCGGGCTGGCGGGAAGCGGTGTCCAGTCGGCTGCGCCCGGCCGCCCGCACGAGCGAGACACAGCCTTCTGTGCCATGGGCATCTTCATCTGATCGAGCAGAGGCGGTAGGTATGTGATCGGTACGCGACCCGAAGGCCAGTCACTGCGACGGGTCGGAGGGGGAATCGTGCGCCGGGTCTGGCACCATTGAGTGCCCTGTTGTGGCCGAAGTGAGGTGGAGGGGCAACGACTTGGGCCTGTGCATACAACCGCGCCCTTAGAGTGGGGCGTTAGGCGATCGAGGTGCTCAGGTGAGGGCGCTCCGGGGGGAAATCCTCTCTCGGTCGTGCCTTCAGGCGACCGAGACGACAACGCGAAGGGCTGGGACGGACCCATGAGAATGCAGCTTCCTCCTGAGCCGGCGTGTTTCGTCGACCGCGACGAGCAGAGAGAGCGCGTGCTGCGTGCGGTGAGGGAGTGGACAGGGCGTTCCCGTCCCCTGCTCGTGACGCTCAGTGGACCGCAGGGCATGGGGAAGACGGAGTTGGCTCGTCTGATCGCCCGCGTACTGCGCGACGAGTTCCCCGACGGGGTTCTGTCCGTGGACCTCGACGACTTCCGGATGGGCGGTGGGGCGGACCCCGGCGACGTGCTCGCGCAGTTGCTGGAATCCCTCGATGTGGAACCGGCCTTCGTCTCGGCGCAGTTCAAGGCGCGGTGCAACCAGTACTGGAGCAGGACCGCCGCTGCGCGGCTGATCCTGATCGTGGACAACGCACGGTACGCGTCGGAGATCGTCCCGCTTCTGCCGGCGTCGGGCGAGAGCCTGATGATCGTCACCAGTCACAGCCCGCTGCGTGATCTGGAGGACGGAGCCGCTCTCGGGATCACGCTGCCGCCGCTGGAAGAGTGGGCGGCGACCGAGCTGCTGGAACTGGTCGTCCGGGACCCCAGGCTGGCGGCCGATCCCGAGTCCGTACGGACGCTGGTGCGCCTGTGCGAAGGCATGCCGGCGGCACTCCACGTCGCGGGCGGGTGGGTGCGCGAGCATCGGCTGAGGCCCCTGTCCCGCCTCGTCACGCAGTTGCGGAACGAATGGGAGGGTAAGGGCATCCCCGGCGTGGAGCGGTTCTGGGACACCGTCTACGAGGGCCTGTCCTCCACCGCGAGTCTGCTCTACCGCCTGCTGCCGCACCACCCCTCGACGACCTTCACGCTGGATTCCGCCACGGCGCTGCTGGGCCTGGGGCCCGAGGAGTGCGAAGGCGCGCTCGAGGAACTGGACAGAGCCGGACTGCTGGACCTGAGCGAGATGCTGGCCTCGGCGGACGGCCGGATGCGCCTGCCCGGTCCTTTGCGCGCCCACGCCGTGCGGCGGTCACGCCGGGATGCCGAGGAGGGCGAGGCGGAGGAGCAGCTCAGGAGGCTTCTGCGCTGGCTTGTCAGGCAGTTCCAGCGGGCCGACCGGTTCGCCGCCGGCCCCCGGCTCATCGTCGGTGACGAGTTCGCAGCTCTGGCCGAGGCCCCGGATGTTCCGTTGGAGGACCCGAGGGAGACGGCCGACCCCACGGAGAAGGCCGCGCGTTCCGACCGGGCGTCCGCCTGGCTGTACGAAGAGCGCCATGTGCTGTTCGCAGCCCTGCGCCTGGCCCACGAGCGCGGGATGGACACCGAGGTGGTGGCTCTGTCCGAGGTCGTGTGGACGTACGCGTTGGACCACCCCCACCAGTCGGATGTCATCGGGGCCATGAGGCTCGCCGTCGCGTCCGCGATCCGCGACGGCGCCCGGCCGGCCTGGCTGGTGCGCACGCGATGCCAGCTCGCCCGTCACCTGTGGGAGGCCGGCCTGGTGAACGAGGCGGAGGATCAGCTCAACAACGCCGAAGCGGTGCTCGGGGGACTCGGAGACAGTGAGCGGGACCGCAAGCTCGCCGCATCGCTGGTCGAGTCCCGGGGCATGCTCGACGGAGCCCGGGGTGAATGGGCCTCCGCCGCTGCCGAGTTCGCACGGTCGCGCCAGATGCACCTGGCGATCCCCAACCCCTACGGAGCCATGCTCCAGACATATCGGCTGGGTGAGGCCAGAGCGAAGCTTGGTGAGCTGGGGGAGGCGTACGAACTGCTCGCCGAGGCACACGGCCTGGCCGTGGCCCAGGAGCGCGAAAGGATGACCCGTCGTACGGGCTTCGCACTCGCCGGAGTGCTGTGCCGCCTCGGCCGTACGGCTCAGGCCCGCCCGTTGTACGAGGAGTCGCTGCGAGCCGCGCGCCGACGGCGGTCCGGCTTCGACCAGGCCCGTGTCCACGACGCGATGGCCGAACTGGCCCAGGGCGAGGGGCTAAGTGCCGAGGCCGCGGAGCACCGTGCTGCCGCCCGTGACATCCGGCGGTACAACGGTTTGGGCGAATAGGCGGCTGGATCAGAAGAGCTCCGCCGCTTCGGCGTTCGTGGCCGGGCGCAAGACGAGGGCGAAGGCGCGGTTGCCGATGACGCAGCTCAGACGGCTCGGAGCAACAGGGTCAGCGGGGGAGCGGCGCAGGAACCAGGCGTGGACTGCCGACGCCGCTGCGGCCGGGTCGAGGCGCGTCACCCGGCCGCCTTCGCTCCGGGGCTCGACCTGGACGGCGTACGCCTCGGCGTGTCCGCGCGTCCGGAACAGGACCAGGCCCGATGGCAGGATCGCCGCGGCCGAACGGCAGCCCGGATACGCGGACAACACGTGTTGGATCCATCCGTCCGAGGTCCAGCGCAGCCCTGACCGGGTGTTGGAGGTGGGGAGCGGGCGCCGGTACAGCAGCCCCGCCGAGCGGACGAGTGCTTCGCTCGCGGCCCCGTACTCCACGGCCAGGTGATGGCCGGGCGAGCCGATTCCGACGGGACGTCGGGCGACGTGGAGGCTCTTGCCGTCCACGTCGGCGTCCACGTCGAACGCCGCGGGTGCGCGGTCGGCGGGGCCAGGTGGGGGCAGGACCCGGGGTGGACTGGCAAGGGCCGGGGGTGTCAGACCGAGGAGGGCGTACAGTTCGGCCCGCAGCAGGGACAGTGCTCTTCCCTGGTGCGCGAAGGCCGCCTGAGCGGCCTCCCGGCCTGTTCCCGGCCGGTAGGCACGGAGATCCTCCTCCAATGACTCGACGGAGCCCAGCCGCGGTATCCGACGCAGGAGCGCGTGCATGGGGCTGCCCGGTATCAGCTCGATCCCGTCCTGGTAGACGCTCACGGCGGGCCGGTCCTCCGCGGCGCAGTAGTACAGCGCCGCGGAGCCGTGGTCGGTGACCAGCGCATCGGCGGCGATCAGGATGGACGCCCACTCCTCGTGGGGGCTCGCCAGGACCATGCCGGCGTCGAGGGCGGGTGCGAGCCGCTCGGTCAGTTCGTATGTGCCGAGCAGACTGTGCTCGTTGGGGTGTACGACCAGTGCCAGTTGGTACTCGTCCTGTGGAAGCCGGGCGGCCAGCCGGGCCGGCAGATCAGGGTGCTGCCGCAGCAGCGATTCCGGTCCCCAGGTGGAGACCAGCACGACAAGCCTGCGTGCTCCCGTACCCAGTGCCGCACGGTAACGCTCACGCAATGGGCGTGAAGCGAGGACACGCTCCAGTGTGGGGTCGCCGACCACCTTGGCCCGGTCGGCGGCCCGCCGGTCGACCGCGGCGATCCGCGCGACCTGATCGGGGTGTGCGACCGCGTGGAGGGCTATGGGTGCGGCGTCATCGCCGTCACGGAGGAGGAACGCGGGATCGAGCCCGGACGCCGAGTCCGAACTCTCCCCGGGAATCGACTTGTTGTACCCGGCGCCGTGCGGCAACAACACATGCCGACCGCGGAGCAGATGCAGGTCACCTTTCGGGCTGGCCGCGAGGACGAGGTCGTACGAGCGTGAACACGCCTCGCTCCAGGGCACCAGCCTCCCGCCGACTTCCTCGATGACGGAAAGTACGTCGACCCCGAAGTCGGAGCCCGGCATGAGGGTGAAGAGCCGAGTGATCCGGTCATCACCCGACAGCGCGGGGAGAGTGTCCAACAGGCGGTAGAGGGCCACCGCCGAACGGGCGGCAAGCAGCACCGTCGCCCGTCGCCCGTCGCCCGTCGCCCGTCGCCCGTCGCCCGTCGCCCGTCGCCCGTCGCCCGTCGCCCGTCGCCCGTCGCCCGTCGCCCGTCGCCCGTCGCCCGTCGCCCGAATTATTAATTCTATCCAAGGCTGTGTGCCCAGAGGTGCTGTTTGTGCAGGTTGGTGCTGGTTTCTTGGCATCCTCCGGAGACATGGCCCGATCGTACCGGGCACACTGTTCAACAGCTGCGAGTGATACCTGACGCACATGTGGCCGGAGCAGGGCACGGTGCCGTGCGTGACCGCGATGATGGTGGCATGGGTGAATGGGGTATCGCACTGATTGCCGCGGGCGCGGCGATCGCGGGCAGCGTCGTCACGGGCTGGTACAGCAGGAGCGCCGGTGTGCGACAGGCCGAGGCGGCCCGCCACGCAGGCGACCGACAGGCGGAAGCGTTGCTGGAGTCGGTTCGGATGACGCTCCGGGGCGCGGACGGCCAACGCGCGATCGCTCTCCGGCAACAGGTCTACGCCGAGTTCATCGGTGCTGTGGAGGCCAGGATCCTGGCCGAGCGCACGGGACGGGGCAATGGTGACCAAGAGCTGCTTCTGCAGCGGGCTTACGCCGGCGTCGTTCTCGAGGGCCCTCCCGAAGCGGCAGCCGCCGCGAGCGCCTTCCTGGAGAGCCTTCGACGCCACGAGAAGCTGGATGACCTGCACCGCGCGAAGACGAACTTCGTCGAGGAGGCCCAGCGGGCGGTGACTGCTCTCAGGAGTCCTTGACCGCGAAAGGAGGTGAGCGTCCGCGCTCGGCGTCGCCCGTCTCCACAACCTGCCGGAACTTGATCTTCGCAGACCCGTTCCTAGCAGGGGCTTCGCACCTTTCCGCCCGCGGCCACCCTGCTGGTCATCGCACTGATGAGCCGGTTGCCGAAGTGGGCTATGCCCAGCGGTCTCGCCCCAGCTCGGCCAACCGATCCTGGAGTTCGGCGTGCCGGAACTGGTATGTGGAGCCGGTGAGGCGCAGAACACCCAACCGATGCATGTCTTCCATGAAGCTGAAGAGCCGAAGTGGTAGCCGTCCTCTCAGTACCGCTTCGGCATGAGCGGCTCGGAGAAAGACCCAGCCCGAGCCCAGGGAACTGATGGCCGCACCAGAGATCGCGGCAAGCGCAGTCAGGAGTGGGCCCACCGGCCAGCCTGGAACATGGTCAAGAGGAGGATCAGCGGACCGCCAGAGGGTGACAGCCGCCACCACGGCTAAGCATCCGAAAGGCAAGACGAGCCACCCGCGGGCAAGCCTGACCCGACGGTGCCCTCGCGGCGCGAAATGCATGCGGCCGCCTCCGGCCGCGATGCCCAAGCAGCACAGCAGGGAGGTCATGAGGGCGCCGACACCTCCGGTGGCCGAGTCCAGCCGGTCGTCCTTACTGTCAAGGAGCCACGCTGGAATATGACCTGCCTCTCTGAGGAACGGCTCCAAGGCAACGAGAAGGATCATGCCGAGCAGAGGCGAAACCATCCAGATGGAGATCGTCTCTCGATCATGGCTGGGGCCGCGCCATTCCATCATCCGCATGCCGATGGCGATCACCAGCTCCGCGGCTACCGCCCCAAGCACCACACACAACGGGATGTTCAGGCTGAAATTTACACTTTGCAATGCTGCTGCTATATTGTCCAGTTCGCTGTCAGACTTCTCCAAGAGCTGCCTGCCCGCGTCACCTGGCGCTTGGCCGCTCCCCTCAGAGAGAGTGGCTGCGTACCACAGGTGGTACATCACTTCGAGCCACGGCACGAGGGCCAGGGCGGAGACCAGCATCACGGCGTGGAACGGAAGTCTCCGAGTGATGGCGGAGCCCTTTGCGATATTTGCGCTGGCTAGGGCATACGATCGATGAGAGCCGCTATGTAGATACGCGAGCCACTCTAGATGGCGCTGCAACCGTGTCGCTCTCATGGTCCGAACCGTTCGGCCGGCGGCGTCCTGCCTTCTCCGCGTTGACCGACTGTCCGTCGATCGGTCGCCCAGTAGCGCCGGAATGTAGGCGTCAAGCAGATGGTTGCGAACGGTTTTCCGGTCCGGAAAGCGCGAGCTGTTGAGAAGCTCCCCGGGGTCACCGCCCTTGCGATAGGCGGACCGAGCCAGGAAGAGCATCAGCGGCGTATTCACGGCCTCCGTCACAGGATGGGACGGATCCGAGACGATCATCCTTTGCACAGGGCGCCACGCGGCCTGCCATTCTGTCGAGCTGCTTGGCGGCGCCAACCACCCGGCGGCTTCCACAGGTGACAGCTTCTCCGCCTGGATGAGCTCGGCACGTCGGATCACCCCCTCAGTGATCCTCTCGCTACGGGACACGGCCTTCACGGCTCGTTCGTATTCCTTGCGACGGACGCTGAGGATGAAGGGTAGGCCGTCGTCAAACTGATCCTTGAGTGCGGACAATGCAGCCACCCGCGCCGGTTGCGGGATCTCGTCCAGTCCATCGAACACCGGCAGGATCTTCCCGTTTCTTATCAGCAACTCGGCTGCATTGGGTCCAAATCGGGCAAAGCCTCGCAGGTCAGGGCATTGCTGATGTATGAGTGAAACCATCCACCGTTCGAGACTGTTGCGCCCACGATGTGGGCGCCACTTCCAGTGCCAACCGTCCCATGCCTTGGGTGACCACTCAGCCAGTGGAAAGATCACAGGCAGCGGCAAGTCCGCATGCGCCGGGTCACGGCGCCGCTCGACGATGGCTTGCGCTATCCGGATGGCAAGGCAGCTCTTGCCGGAGCCAGCCTCGCCGGTAATGACGAGCCGTGGAGGCTTCAACGCAAGGAAGTCGCCGACCAGTGTGTCGATGTCCCGGCTGTTGCCCCGCAGACCACTGCCTGAGGCGCGCACATTCGCGTCCACCAGGACCGTGCCAGGTGGTCGTCCCCAAGGAACGGCAGCCAACTCTTGTATATGCAGGCCGAGTTGCTCCATCCAAAGCTGCGGGGCCTCAGCCACGGAGTGGGAGAGGGCATCGAGAGCCTCTGATACCTGCGTGGCGCTCGACCCTTGTTGCCGAATGACGAGCGACGGAAGATATATCACGAACGGGAGGAGGAGGGCGGCGATGACACCGGCCAGCCAACCGGTCTCTTCCAACCCGTGGTTCCACAGGTACCAGAAGGCGCCTGCATAGCCACACACGAGGAAAATCTGGAACAGCAGCTTCCTGTGCATCCGCAGAGCATCTCCTTGGTAGGGCCGGGAGCGATGGATGCCGCGGAAATGGGCGCCGCTCGGTAGTGATGGCCATAGCAGCTCGTCAGCCGAGGCGGACAGACAGCACGGCTCGATCATAGATATCACCGCGACCGACCCGCCCGCATGCGATCAGGCTCTTTGATCTGCTCCAATCTGGCTGAGCCTGAGCTGTGTTGTCATGCGCCATCAAGGCCCTGCGCAGAGTCAGCCTCGACCACGCGGCCATCACCCGCATCGCCCGGGCCGCCCTCGTCCTGTTGCAGCTCGAACACGGCCACACCGCCTGAGCGCGAAGATCACGAAGAGTCGCGAGACGTTACCGAGAAGAGTTCAGTAAGCCCGACCGTGATCAATTACGGGACAACGCTTAGTGTTGGGCTACGTCCTCGATCAAGTGCCCGCGCTTGCTGACAAGGCGGTGCGCGCTATAGCTGCCGTTCGTCGGCTTCGTGATGAGTGGCAGCGAAGGTGAGGGCCCGGTTACCGACGCACGTCCCGGGCCTGTCCTCACACGGTGATGCGCTCCTCGGTGGCGGTGAGCGCGCCGACGAGGGCAACGAGGTCACCCCACCCCCGCACGCGCTGCCCGCGGTCGTCGAGCGGCACGGGCGTCGTGCAGTTGTTGCCGGTCGAGCAGGTCACCCTCGGGGCCTTGGGGGCTCGTGCGGGACGGTGTGCGGGGTGAGTTCGCCGCCGCACCACGGGCACGGACGGTCAGGCACGGGTGTGGCGCGCTGGTCGAGGCCGAGAGTTCGCAGCAGCCGGCCCTCGGCGAGGCGCGCGGTATGCCGTGCCTGGTGCAGCAGGTGCGGGGGTAGCTGAGCGAACGCCGGTGCGGCGAGGGTGCCGTCGAGCTGCTGCTCGGGCTCGGTGTCCTCGTTGAGCACGCGCCCCTCGCCCCACACGCACGCGAAGTGCAGGCTGTGCGCACGCGAGCCGGCCGTTCCCCGTGCGTCTGCTGTGCCCGGGTTTCGGCAGTCCCGTCTGCGCAGGTCGCTGTGTCCTGGACAGCGACGGCGAGAGTGTCGGCGAAGGCGAACACCTGCCGCTCGATGGCTGGGCTGGCGTCGAGGTTGGCCGCTTCGGGCCGAGATTTTCTATCGCCGTAGCCAACAGAGGAGGGTTGTCCTCGGGTTGACTTAACGGAGTTTGGTGGACACCAACAAGGACAACCCCGAACGCCGGGTCCGGCTGAGCTTCCTGGGCTGAGGGTCAGGCGTCGGCCCGTGCCCGTCCCCGGCCCGCCGCCCGCTTCAGCAACGGCCACGCCAGCAGCAGCACGATCACCGCGTACACCGTCACCGCGAACGGCGTGTCGACCAGGCCGGTCACGCTGCCGTCGCTGATCTGCAGGGCGCGGCGCAGCTGTTGTTCGGCGTTCGGGCCGAGGATGACGCCGATCACGGCGGGCAGGACGGGCAGCCCGTAGCGCCGCATGCCGAAGCCGAGCAGGCCGATGATGAGCAGGATCACCAGGTCGACGACCTCGCCGCCCACCGCGTACGCGCCGACCGCCGCGAAGAACATGATCCCCGCGTAGAGGTAGGGACGGGGGATGCGCAGCAGCTTGGCCCACACCGGTGCCAGCGGCAGGTTGAGCGCGAGCAGCAGGACCATGCCGACGAACAGGGAGGCGATCAGTCCCCACACCAGCTCGGGTTCGCGTTCGAAGAGCAGTGGGCCGGGCTGGATGCCGTACTGCTGGAACGCGGCCAGCATGACCGCCGCGACCGCCGTCGTCGGCAGCCCCAGGGTCAGCATGGACACCAGCGTGCCCGCCGCCGAGGCCGATGCCGCGGACTCGGGGCCCGCCACGCCCTCGATGGCGCCCTTGCCCCATTCGTCCTTGTGCTTGGACAGGCGCTTCTCCGTGACGTACGACAAGAAAGTGGGGATCTCCGCGCCGCCCGCCGGGATGGCACCGAAGGGGAAGCCGATGAACGGGCCCCGCAGCCAGGACTTCCAGGTCCGCCTCACATCGTCGCGCCCGAGCCAGGGACGGCCCACCGGGATCGGCTCGGCCGCCCCGCGCCGCAGGTGGGCCGCCACCCACAGCGCCTCGCCGATGGCGAAGAGCCCGACCGCGACGATCACCACGTCGACACCGTCGGCGAGTTGCAGCGAGCCGAAGGTCAGCCGCTGCTGGCCCGTCATCTGGTCCAGGCCCACCAGACCGATCGTCAGACCGATCAGCAGCGAGGCGAGGCCTCTGATGCGCGACGAACCCAGCACCGACGTCACGGCGATGAACGCCAGCACCATGATGGCGAAGTAGTCCGGCGCGCCGATGTCCACGGCCAGGTCGGCGACCGTCGGCGCCAGGGCCACCAGCAGGACCGTGCCGATGATGCCGCCCGCGAAGTGGCCGATGGCCGCGGCCGCCAGAGCCTGGGCGCCGCGCCCCGCCTTGGCCATGGGGTTGCCCTCCATGGCCGCGACCACGGCGGCGCTCTCGCCGGGGGTGTTGAGCAGGATGGAGGTGGTCGAACCGCCGAACATCGCCCCGTAGTAGATGCCGGCGAACATGATGAACGCGGCGACCGGGTCGAGCCCGTACGTCACCGGCAGCAGCAGCGCGACCGCCATGGCCGGGCCGATGCCGGGCAGGACGCCGATGGCCGTGCCGAGCAGCACGCCGAGGGCGGCCCAGAGCAGGTTGAGCGGGGTGAGGGCCGTCCCGAAGCCGTCCATGAGGGAGTTCAAGGCGTTCATGTCAGAGCACTCCCATCAGCGGACCGCCGGGCAGCGGCACTCCGAGCAGCTTGTCGAAGACGACGTAGGTGAGCAGGGACAGCACGGCGGCGATCAGCGGATCGCGGTCCACGCGACGGCTGCCGAGGGCGAAGGCCGCACCCCAGAACAACAGGGCACCCGCCACCGGGAAGCCGGCCGGCTCGATCAGTACGGACGCGCCCAGGAAGATCCCGGAGAGCAGCAGCACCGTGCGCCAGTCGGCCGGCTCGGACAGGTCGACGTCCTCGCCGCCCTCGGCCTCGCCCCGGCCGCCGCGCAGGACGTCCACGGCGAGCAGCGCGGCGACCACGAGCAGGCCGATGCCGACCACCACGGGGACGGTCTTGGGGCCGACGGGGCCGCGCTGGGTGATGTCGACGTCCATGGTGAGCGCGTCGCTCAGGACCAGCACGCCGAGCGCCAGCAGCAGCCCGCAGACACCCAGTTCCGAGTGGTCCCGCAGCCACGAGCGCCGGTCGACGGCCGGTTTCGTGGAAGGGCCGGTCCGCGTCGTCACAGCCCCAGCTCCTTCAGTACCGACACCACACGCTTGTCCTGGGCGTCCAGGAACGCGCCGAACTCCTCACCCGTGAGGAAGGCGTCGTCCCAGCCGTTGCGCTCCATCGACTTCTTCCATTCGGGGGAGTCGTGCAGTTCCTCGACCAGGCGGACCAGCTTGTCGCGCTCCGCGTCGGACAGGCCGGGCGGGGCGACGATGCCGCGCCAGTTGGTGAAGTCCACGTCGTAGCCGGACTCCTTCAGCGTCGGCGCGTCCTTCAGGTCGTCGACCCGTTCCGGGCCGGTCACCGCGAGCACCCTCAGCTCGCCCGCCTTGATCTGGTCCAGGTACTCGCCGACGCCGGAGACCCCGAAGCCGACCTTGTTGCCGAGGATCGAGGCGAGCAGCTCGCCACCGCCGTCGAAGGGGATGTAGTTGACCGACCTGGGGGAGATCCCGGCGGCCTGCGCCATCAGCATCGGCGCGAGGTGGTCGGGCCCGCCGGGTGACGAACCGCCGCCCACGGGAACCTTGCCCGGGTTCTTCTTCCAGGCGGCGATCAGCTCGTCGATCGTCCTGTACGGCGAGTCCCTGGCGACCACCACGACGTCCTGTTCCTCGGTGAGCCGCGCGATCGGCGTGGTGTCGGCGAGGGTCTTGGGCGCGTGGTTGGAGCGGGCGGCACCCACGACGCCGAGGCCCATGGACATGGCGAGCTTGCCGTTGCCGTGCTCGCTCACCAGCCGGCTCAGGCCCACGGTGCCGCCCGCGCCGGGGAGGTTGAACACCTCGATGTTGTGTGTGAGCCCGGCGTCCTCGGCGTTCTTCGCGGCCGTGCGAGCGGTGATGTCGTAGCCGCCGCCGGGCGTGTTGGGGACCATGAGACGCAGGCCGGGGATCTGTGTGCCGGTCTCGGCGTCGTCGCCCGTGGAGAGCAACGGCGGCCCCGCGAGCACGAGCACGGCGGCCCCGAGCAGGGCGAGGGGGGTGCGCAGGCGCACGTATGACACCACCTGTCGGTCGGGTAGAGCGGTCGGGTAGAGCGGTCGGGTACGGGGTACGGGGAGCCCTGTGGGGAAGGGGGTGACGTGGGCCACATGGTGCCCGCGCGGTGGCGGCCTGTCGTCCTTGCGGAACCAAGGGAGATTGTGGTCATTGCGGTCGCCGCGGGGTCGCCGGTGCGTCGCCGGTTCATTGCGAAGACAGCACATCCC